>JARRJC010000003.1 GCA_037379885.1 Limibacillus sp. | reverse complement strand
ACCTCACCAAGCCAGGGGGGCGGCTGGACGTCCATGTAGACTTCAACTTCAACGAACCCAAGCAATGGCATCGACGTCTCAACCTGCTGCTCTACCTGAACCGCGACTGGGACTCCGAGTGGGGCGGGCAGCTTGAACTCTGGGACCATCGCGCCAAGCGTTGCCGCCGGACGATCGAGCCTAGTTTCAATCGTCTGGTGATCTTCGAGACCAGCGATGTGAGCTATCACGGAGTAAGGCCGATCGACCCAAAAGCACCCGACCCCAGACTCAGCTTCGCCGCCTATTACTACACGCTCGAAGCCCCTTCCGGCTGGGATGGCGAGAAGCATCCGACCCGTTTCATGAAGCGGCCCGGGGGAACGGGGCGGGCGAAGAACCTGCTGAAGAGGCTGGTCCCCTCGAAACGCAAGCGCTGATGCCGCGAGGCTTTTTTGTTCTCCCTGCGGGGCGGCGTCGGATACTCTCCCTTCCATCTGCCAGATCCCACGGAGTTCCACGACATGACCGACAAGAAGGCCGCGCCGCCACCGTTGCTGAAGGACGGGAGCTACGATGCCTACAGGACCTATTCCGGCATCCTCAGCTTCATGCGCTTTCCGTACAGCCGGGACCTGGAAGGCGTGGATGTCGTGGTGTCGGGAATCCCTTTCGACAACGCCGTGACCTACCGGCCCGGCGCGCGCCTGGGACCGCGGGCGGTGAGGGCCGGTTCGGTTCAGATGGTGGGGCTGAAACCTTTCCCCTTCGGCTTCGAGGTGAAGGACTATCTCAAGGTCATCGACTACGGCGACTGCGAGTTGAACACGCACCTCTCCCGCACGGTGACGGGCGATATCACCGATCATATCCGCCTGATCACCTCTGAAGGCGCCTTGCCTCTGTCTCTGGGGGGCGATCATTTCGTGACCTACCCGATCCTGCGCGCCATCGCCGAGAAGCATGGTCCCGTCGCGCTGGTCCATTTCGATGCGCATTGCGACACCTGGCCAGACGAGGATCCGGAGGAGCTGCACCACGGCAGCATGTTCCTGCGCGCCAAGAACGAAGGCCTGATCGATGTGGAGCATTCGGTGCAGGTGGGGCTGCGGACCTATAACGAGGAGGACCACGGCTTCGAGATCCTCTCCGCCCCCTGGGTCCACCGGGAGGGAACCGCCGCCACCATCCAGGCGATCCTGGACCGGGTCGGCGACAGCAAGGCCTATCTGACCTTCGATATCGATTGCCTCGACCCGGCCTATGCTCCGGGTACGGGGACGCCGGTGGCTGGGGGCCTGACTCCGGCGCAAGCCTTCGAGATCTTCTATAACCTCGGGTCGATCGATTTTGTCGGGATGGATGTGGTCGAAGTCGCGCCCGCTTACGATCATGCAGAGATCACGGCGATCAACGGCGCATCCCTGGCTCAAATATTTCTCTGTCTGATCGCAGAGAAGAAGGGCGCGAAGCGCAAGATCGTCGGACGTGTCTAGAGCGCGCACGCGTGACCGACGGCCGCCGGGTCACTCAGCGGCTTGATACGCCCGGTTCATGCATTCGACTGTTTTGGAAAAGCGGCGCCAGTCATGCGCCGGCTTGGGTAAGCGGGTCACCGCTGGCCCCTGATTCACCGGTTTGCAAGCGGCCTTGCCGGCGCCGCTGGTTTCAATCTCGCTCTCGATCTCGGCCATCAGTTTATCCCACCATTATAAATTGACCGGAACAGGAATAAGCTCTTTTTGGAAGAGTTGATTTCCTATTCACCTCTACGGTCTTATCCTAAAGCTGCGTGATTAACGCTTGGTTGACGCGAATTTGAAGGGGTACGAGGGGCGGCGATGAACAAGGTCTCTATTGACGACGGCGCCTATCTTTTCCGTAAGGGAGAGTATGGTGGCGCTTACATAGTCGAGAGCGGCGAAGTCGCGCTCGAAGGCCTCGGGCGAACCGTGGTGATCGGGGAGGGGGACATCGTCGGCGAAGTGTCCCTGACCGGGCGCGCCTACCTCGCCGATGCGCGGGCGGTTGGCGCTGTGGAGGCGACCGAGCTGACGCGTGATGATCTTCTAACGCTTGCGCGAATACCAAACGAGGCGGAGGCCTTGGTCGAGGCTTTGCTTGAGAAGATCGTGAAGCTGACCGAGAGCCTCCTGGCCAAGCCCGAGTAGCCTGCCGTCGATTCCTGTGGTCCCATGAGGATCAAGCGTGGCCAGCGCCTGGCTGCGCTCAAAGGATTTTTTTGCAAGGGAGCGATTCAGGAACCATGACGATCAAGCTTTGGGGGCGCCATTCCTCGGCTCGCACGCAGAAGGTCTTGCTGGCGATGGCCGAGTTGGGCCTCGACTACGAACTGACCCTGGCGAGCGCCACCATGGGCCCCAAGGGCCATATCGAAAAGGGCAACGAGGTCTATGGCGTCGTGGATACGCCGGAATACCGGGCCATGAACCCGAATGGGACGGTGCCGACGATCGACGACGGCGGTTTCGTTCTCTGGGAGTCGAATGCGATCGTCCAGTACCTTGGCATGGCCTATGACCCGGCGCTGTTCTACGGCGATAGCGTTCAGCGCTTCGCTTCGGCCAGCCGCTGGATGCTCTGGGAGAACAACGAGCTGATCGGCCCCATGCACAACTACGTCAAGCACACCATCCGCTTTCCCGAAGAGTTGCGCGATCCGGCCCTGGTCGAGGAGTCGCGCAAGAAGCTGATTTCCGCCTGGAAGATCGTCGACGATCAGCTTGGCCGCACCCGCTACATCGCGTCGGACGACTGGAGCATGGGCGACATTCCCATGACCATCCGCGTGCACCGTTGGTACCTGCTGAAGGCCGATGCCCCGTCTTTTCCGAACATCGAGCGCTACTATGGGGACTTGCAGAGCCGCCCCGCCTTTGAGGCCATCGCCGACCCGCAGATGCACCTCATCGGCTAGATAGCTTGCCGCTTCACTGAACCTGCTGCTTCGTTCCGCCAGCCTTGTCGCCGCCGGTCTTCTTTTGCTTCTCCGGGACGATCCAGACCCGGTAGGTGGTGCCTCGGAAGAGCGATTCCAGAACCGGATCGTAACCCGGCCCTTCGCGTCCTTCCTTTGAGATGATGACCGCGCCTGGGTGCCTTTGCGCCCACTGGCGCATGTGCTGGGGATGCCAGAAGACCTCCAGCGGCCGGGTGAGGCGTCCCGTGAAGGTGAACTCGCCATGATACTCGACGCCGCGATAGGCGATCCCGGCCTCCTCATGCTGGGCGATGAAGCGCGCGATCTCCTGGTTTCCGTAGCTCCGCAGAAGGTCGCCCGCCAAGAGGTGCACCACCACCAGCGCGACCGGCGCCACAAGAACGAGGGCGATGGCCGAATAGCGGATCAGCGCGAGCAGCAGGAACAGCAGGCCGGTGAGTCCCGCGGCGATGGCGACGTTGGTGAAGGAGGGCAGGAAGGGGTCCGCTTTCTCAAAGGGTAACCACCCGGTCGCGAAGATCAGTCCGGCGAAAACGCTCAGCGCCACGGGAAGAGCCGTCAGCAGCCTCCAGTAGCGCGAGGCTTGCGTGCCCCAGGGCCAGACCCGCGCGAAGACGAGAGCGAGCGCAGGCAGCTCCGGCAGCAGGTAGTGCAGTTGCTTACCGCTCAGCGCGCTGTGGATCAGGAAGGCCGAAGCGATCCAAAAGAGACAGAAGCGCAGTCCCTCGTCGGCCCAGGGACGGTCCCGAAACAGCGACGGCCAGACCGGCAAGTACCAGCCCCACGGCCACAGGAAGACCGGGATCAGGGCCGCGAAGAACCAGAAGGGCGCCTGGTGGTCTATCGACTCGACCACGCGGCCCGCGCCCAGGTTCCAGAAGAAGCTCTCCAGGAAAGGCAGCCCTGCCGCGACCGTGGCCGGGACCAGCCAGCAGAGGGCCACGGCGGCGCCGCTGGCGCCGGCGATCAAGAGCCCCCGGTACCAGCGCCGCCATTCCGGGCGTCTGTTCCCTTCGGCCAGGAACGGCAGGCAGAGGACCAAAGGCGCCACGTGTATGACGATGGCGGGCCCCTTGAAGAGGAAGGCCGCGCCCAGCGCCAGACCCATGAGAAGCCAGTTCAGGATTCCCTCCGATCCTCTGGCGCGCAGCGCGAAGATCAGGGCCAGCAGGGTCATGGCCGTCAGCGGCGCATCGTACATGGTGAGGGACGACAGGCTCGCGAACAGCATGGTCGTCGCCAGGATCCAGGGCGCGAGCAGGGCGGGGGCATGCCGTTCCGGCCAGAGCAGGCGGGCCAGCGGGGCGACCAGCAGGATGGAGAGCAAACCGAAGGCGGGCGCGACCAGCCGCGCGGCCAGTTCACTGACGCCTGTTACGCTCCAGACCAGGTGGATCAGCCAGGCCAGCAGGGGCGGTTTCTGGAGATAGGCCTCGCCGTTCAGTTGCGGGATCAGAAAGCTGCCGTCGCGCCACATCTCCCAGGCGACGGAGAGGAGTCTGGTCTCCACCACGGCCATCGGCGGCCGTGCCGCCAACCCGACCGTCAGAAGCCCCGCGGATAGAAGGACGGCGCCAAAGGCGGAGAGCGGCCAGAAAATTGGAAAGGTGCCGGTTTTTCCGTCCGGTGTGCTGGCCGTGCTCATGAAATCCCGAGTGATCCTGCGTTCTCTATTGCGCTAAGGCGGCTCACTGCCGCCCGACGCCCGCGCGAGCCTATCCTGCCGCCTGCGAAGCTGCCAGCGTGAAAGAAGGGCCTATGGGTTGAAAAAAGAAACTCATGCGCCTGCCGCCTTGCGGAAGAGGTCGCGCAAACGCCGCCGCTGGCGGTTGGTCCAGCGCCGCACCGCCGGCAGATGGGAAAAGCAGATCACGATGCCGAGCGGGATCATCCAGAACCCCAGGACCGGCAGAAACCCGAAGACTCCCCCAACGATCAGGGTGAGCCCGAGCGGCCAGCGCAGGTAGCCGCTGGCGTTCATCACTTTCTTATAGCCTTCGCTCGGCGGGGTCATGGTTGAAAAGATGGGGGGTTCGACGCCGGATGCAAAGGCTCCTCGGCTGCAATGCGCTTGCGCGACGCGGCAGCGGACGGGAAAGTGCCGTGCATGTCGACCGCGCAAAAGCATTTGCTGTCAGTACTGGAAGACCTTCGCTCCGTACCCTCCCGCGTTCTGGAGGCAGGCTGCGGGGACGGGTCGCTTCTGGTCCAGTTGAAGGCGCGAGGCTACGAGGTTTACGGTTTCGATCTGGAGAACTTCGGCCTTCAGGACGCCGCCTTCTTCGATCGCTGCCACGCCCGGCTTCCTGGGCTCCGGGACGATCCGTCGCGCCTGCGGCTCATCGACGAGCAGGCGCCCTGGCCCTTTGAGGAGATGCAGGCGGTGATTTCCAACCAGGTGATCGAGCACGTCCGCGACCACGAGCACTTCTTCGCCAATCACCGGCGCGTGCTGGCTGCGCGCGGCATCGGCCTTCATGTGTTTCCCGCGCGCGAGGTGCTTTTCGACTTTCATGTGAACCTGCCTCTTGCGCACCGCATCGCGAACGAAGGGGTCTTGCGGCGCTATATTGCCGGGGCGGGCCGGCTGGGTTTTGGGAAGGCGGCGCGCCCCGAAAGCGCTGGCGGCGGGGCCGCCGGCGACCTGGCCCGCTACCTGAAGACCCTGACCAACTACCGGAGCCTGCGGGAGCTTCGCGCCCTGGCCCTGCGGCAGGGCCTGGTCGCGGACTTCAGCAAGACCGTCGGTTTCTACGAGCGACGCTTCGGGCTGCGCCCCCTTCCGAGCCTGGGCGGGGTCTGGCCGTGGAAATATCTGGCGAATGTCACGATGATTTTACGGCGCGAAGAAGATCTCTGAGCGTTATACGCCAACGAGGGCTTTCAGCGCCGCCCCGCCTTTGCCACAATGCGTCCGCAGAATTTCAAGTTCCATTTGCCGGGCGCGAAGGTCTCAGGGGAAGCGTTGGTCGAATCCAAGGAAAAATGGTGGCGCGCGAGGGAGCGGGCAGGGTCATCGTCCCCGCCAACTCATTCCGTCGTGCACGAGACCCTGGTGATCGAGGGCGACCTTCTGGGCCGGGGCAGCCTGGCGATCCACGGGCAGGTCTTCGGCAATGTCAGGGTGGAGGACCTGTACCTCGCGCCCGGCGCCTACCTGGAGGGCGAGGTGGACGCCACGCGTTTTCGCATTGCCGGGACCTTCGTGGGCCGCAGCGATGCCGACATTGTGCTTGTCGAGTCCAGCGCGGAGGTCGACGGAACGCTCCACCATCACGAAATGGTCGTCGAGTCCGGCGCTCAGGTACGCGGCCTGAGGCCCTGGCGACCCAACAAGAAAACACCTGGCGGGCAGGGTTGATCCCATACCGATTGATGTCATCGAAGCTTAGGAGAGGAGCGATTGGAAATGTTCAAACCGACGAAACCGGAAGATTCCGGCACCAGCCCTGAGGCCGCATCCCCGCAGAGCAGCCCCACCGCGCCCCGCGAAATGCAAAGCCGACCCGCCTCCGGCGGGCGTTCCGTGATCGGCGGCGACCTCAAGGTCGTCGGCAACCTGATCAGCAAAGGCGATCTTCAAATCGAAGGTGAGGTGGAAGGCGACGTGAACGCCGCCAGCGTCACCGTCGGGCGCTCGGCCAAGCTGGTCGGCGGCATCAAGGCCGACCGTGTCGAGGTCCAAGGCTCGGTGAAGGGTCAGGTCGATGCCGGCTCGGTCAACTTCACATCCAGTGCGCGCATGGAAGGCGATGTGGTGCATGACAGCCTTTCCATGGAAGGGGGCGCCTACATCAACGGCCACTGCAAGCGGCGCGGATGACCCCCGGCCAGTGAAAAACCGGCGAAATTCCAAAACCTTGTGATCCAAAGGAACCTCTCCTACGTAGCAATGTCGGAGAGGTTTTTTTGATGATGAAGTCTAAAGGCATGAAAACGCTTGCCGCCGCCCTGACGCTCTGCGCCCTGGTCGCCGCCGCCCCGCTGTGGGCGGCCATCCCCTCGACCGGGTCTCTCGCGTTCCAGGTAATGCGCAGCGACAGCGATATCGGCCGTCACGAGGTCTCCTTCCGTCAGGAGGGAGAGGACCTGCATGTGACGGTCGAAATCGAGCTGGCCGTGAAGCTCGCCTTCATGACGGTGTTCCGCTACAGCCACCGCAATCACGAGGTCTGGCGCGACGGAAAGTTGGTCTCCATCGAGACCACGACCAACGACAATGGCGATGAATACAAGCTGACCGGCAGGGCGACGGATGAAGGATTTGTCGTGCAGGGCGACGCGGGCCGGATCGTGGCGCCCGCCGGAATAATTCCGACCAGCTATTGGAACCCGAAGACGGTGGAGCAAACCCAGCTTCTGGATACCCAGAAGGGCAGGTTGATGGAGGTGAAGATCGAGAGCCGGGGCAAGGAGTCGATCCGGGGCAGCAACGGTCCGATCCAGGCTGAGCGCTTCCGGGTCTCCGGCGATCTGAAGCTTGATCTCTGGTACGGGCCGGGAGAGACCTGGTCCAAGATCGCCTTTGAGGCACGCGGCGCCGAGGTGGTCTACAATCTGGAGACTCCGCTGCAGCGCGAGGCTTCACTGGACACCTCCGCCAACTGACGCGCCGCACCGCCATGACTGAAGGCCGCCTGCGGCTGGTGCTGGGCGACCAGTTGACCAGCGACCTCTCCTGCCTCGCCGATCTCGACCGGGACCGCGATGTCGTGCTTTTGGCCGAGGTCATGAGCGAGGCCGGCTACGTCCCCCATCACAAGCAGAAGATCGCCTTCCTCTTCTCAGCCATGCGCCACTTCGCGCGAGAACTGGAGAATGAGGGCCTGCGTGTCCGCTACAGCCGTCTCGACGACCCGGAGAACAGCCAGAGCCTTCTGGGCGAGGTGAAGCGGGCGCTGGAGGCCGAGGGCCTCGGCGGCCTTGCGGTCACGGAGCCCGGCGAATGGCGTCTGTTGGAGGAGATGAAAGGCTGGAGCGAGGAACTGGACCTGCCAGTGGAGATTCGCGAAGACGACCGCTTTCTCTGCTCGCGCGAGGCCTTCGCCGCCTGGGCCGAGGGGCGCAAGACCCTGCGCATGGAGTTCTTCTATCGCGAGATGCGCCGCAAGACCGGGCTTCTGATGGAGGGAAAGGAGCCGCTGGGCGGCCAGTGGAACTACGACGCCGAAAACCGGAAGGCGCTTCCTGACGAGCTGTCGCCGCCGGAGCGCTGCCGCTTCGAGCCCGATGGCATCACCCGTGAGGTGCTGGCCCTGGTGGAGGATCGTTTTTCCGGGAACTTCGGCGGCCTGGAGGCCTTCGGCTACGCGGTGACGCGCGCCGGGGCGGAGCGGGCGCTGGAGGACTTTCTGGAGCGGAGCCTGCCATCCTTCGGCGACTATCAGGACGCGATGAAGAGCGGCGCGCCCTTCCTCTATCACAGTCTACTTTCGGCCTATATCAACGCCGGTCTGCTCGATCCGCTGGCGGTCTGCCGCCGGGCCGAGGCCCGCTACCATGAGGGCAGGGCGCCGCTGAACGCCGTTGAGGGCTTCATCCGTCAGATCATCGGCTGGCGGGAGTTCATTCGCGGCGTCTATTGGCTCGAGATGCCGGACTACGCAGGGCGCAATCACCTGCGAGCGCAGCGCAAGCTGCCGTGGTTCTACTGGAGCGGAGAGACCGGGATGCGCTGCCTCTCGGAGTCCGTCCGGCAGACCCGCGAGCACGCCTACGCCCATCACATCCAGCGGCTGATGGTGCTCGGCAACTTCGCCCTTCTGGCCGGGATAAACCCGAAGGAGGTCAATGAGTGGTTCCTGGTGGTCTACGCCGACGCCTATGAGTGGGTCGAGTTGCCCAACGTCACCGGAATGGCGCTCTATGCGGACGGTGGGCGTTTCGCCTCCAAGCCCTATGCCGCCAGCGGAAAGTACATCGCGCGCATGTCCGACTACTGCAAGGACTGCCGCTACAAGGTTACCCAATCGACGGAGGAGGGCGCCTGTCCCTTCAACGCCCTCTACTGGGATTTCATCGCGCGCAACGCAGGGCGCTTCTCGGACAATCCGCGCATGGCGATGCCGCTCAGGACCTGGGACAGGATGAAGCCGGAAAAGCAGGCGGCCCTGCGCCGCCGGGCGGACGTTCTGCTCGACGATCTGGATGCGCTATAAGGAGTGATCATGACGCGTAGAGCCGATATCGCGAAACCTGAAGACGGCTGGGCCTGGATCACCGGGGCCGGCAAGGGGCTGGGCCGCGCGCTCGCCTTGCAGCTGGCTTCGGAAGGCTGGCGCGTCCTCGCCACGGCGCGGACGCTCGAGGACCTGCAAAGCCTCTCCAAGGAAGCCTCGGCGCTGCCCGGGAGCATCGAGCCCCTGGCCCTTGACGTCACGGACCGCGAGGCTGTGAAGACGAAGCTTGAGGAGGCCGCCGCCGAGCGCCGCATCGCGCTCGCGGTTCTGAACGCCGGAAGCCATCATCCCATGGCCGCCAAGGATTTCGACCCGGAGGTGTTCGACAAGCTGATCGCGCTCAACATCGGCGGCGCGGTCAACTGCCTGAACGCGCTGATCCCACTGATGCGCGCGTCGGGCCGCGGACAGATCGCCGTGGTCGCCTCGGTCGCGGGATACATGGGGCTGCCCACGGCGGCGGCCTACGGTCTTTCCAAGGCGGGCGTCATCAACATGTGCGAATCCCTGCGCCCGGAACTGGAAAGCGAGGGCATCCTGCTGCAAGTGGTCAATCCCGGCTTCGTGCGCACGCCGCTCACCGACAAGAACGACTTCGAGATGCCTTTCCTCATGGAGCCCGAGGATGCGGCGCGCGCCTTCGCCAGGGGCCTGAAGAGCCGCCGCTTCGAGATCTATTTCCCGCGCGTCTTCGTCTGGCTGATGAAGCTCCTGCGGGCCTTGCCCTATGGCCTTTCCCTGCGCTTGACGGCCAAGGCCCAACCCAAGGAGCAGCCATGAGTCCGGAAGAGCGCGAAAAGGCGCTGAAGCGCTACGCGGATTTCCTGGAAGCGCTGAGCCCCGAGCGTCTCGGCCTTCTGGAGGAGGTCTGCGCGCCCGCGATCCTGTTTCAGGACCCCTTCAACAAGGTCGAAGGAGTGGCGCGCTACCGGCGGGTTCTGGAGAAGATGTATGAAGATGTGCCGCAGATTGCCTTCACGGTGAAAGCTTCAGCGCCGGGCGCACCCGTCAGCTTCCTCGGCTGGCGCTTCGAGGGCCGCACCAAGTCGGGGAACCCTCTGGTCTTCGACGGGGTCAGCGAGATCGAGTTCGATGAGCAGGGCCGGGTGACGCGCCACCGCGACCACTGGGACGCCGCCGGCACGGTCTATGAGGGCGTGCCGCTCCTGGGCGGGTTGCTCCGCGCGATCAAGAAGCGGCTCTCCGTGGACTAGCGGGCTTTACTCCGCCGCGCTCGCCTGCTTCACCAGCTTTTCCGCGGCGTTCATCGCAGTCTCTTCGACCTCCTGCTTGCGGAAGAAAATGGTCACCTCGCCCAGAAGGATGCCGAACTTGGTCACCTTGGCGCGGTTGATCATGGTCTCCTCATCCTGGAGGAACATCCAGTCGTTGAAGGTGACCCTGAGGCTGCTGTCCTTCATCTTGAGGTCGATGTCGTACTTCCAATTGAGGGCGGGGCCGTAGATCTTGCCCTCGGCGACACCGACGACATCGTCGGCGCGGCCGTTGTAGTTGTGCTCGTCCTTCTTGGTGACGCGCCAGACCCGGCGGTCGACCTCGCCGTCGTCGTAGAGGAAATCCTCCTCCAGCGTCAGCAACTGCTGCTCCTCGTCCCAGGTCCCGGTGATATCCACGGTAAAGCTGCGGCGCAGCGTGCCGAAGCGGTCTTCGAATATGCCCCAGGCCTTGGTCTTGCCGAGGAAGTACTCCTCCAGCACCAGCTTGGGTTCGCGTCCTGCGAAGTCTTCAGGCTTCATGGAACTACATCCCGCCAAAATGATTGCTGTGAGAAAAAATGCGGCAAAGCGCCGTAGCATGTCTGGTGTCTCCAGTTTGAGTCATGGGATGGGCCGTCAGCTTTGCGCCGCCGGAGCTTCCGGCCGCTCCAGCCCGACGCGCTTTGCGATCAGACCGCGGATGCGCAGCTGCGTCGCCTGATCGATGGGGTAAGCGGAGAAGAGCCAAATGGACCCCAGTTTCAGAGCCACGGGCAGCCAGGCGTAGAGCACGGCGAGAGCGAAGAGGCCGCCAGCCTGGTGTTGCTCCGCCTGCGGGTCGAACTGGAACAGCTCCAGCAAGGGATAGGCGATGCCCACCGCCAGCGCGAGGGCCAGTTTGGTCGCCATGCCCCAGACCGCGAAGAAGAGCCCGGCGCGCGATTTTCCCGACCTCAGTCGGTCCAGGTCCACCACGTCCGCCTGCATCGAGGCGGGCAGCGTCAGATCCGCGCCGAGACAAAGGCCGGTCGCCAGACAGATCCCCAGGAACAGCCAGACATCCCCGCTCCCCAGAAAGGGCACCAGGGCGAAGAAGAGGCAGGAAAGCCCCATCGCCAGCATCCAGGCGCGGTGCTTGCCCAGCCTCCGGCTGCAGGCGAGCCACAGCGGAATCGAGAGGATTCCGCAGAGAAAGTAGCTCAAGAGCAGCATGCCTTCTTGCCATTCATTGGCCTCCAAAACGTGGCGCGCGAACATCAGGAAGAGCGTCGCGGGCAGTCCGTTCGCTATGCCGTTCACCAGATAGGCTGCGATCAGCAGCAGGAACGGACGGTTGCCCCGCAAGATCTTCCAACCTTGTCGCCAGGACCTTGCCGCTGCGCGGGCTGGTTTCCTGACCGGAACCTCCGGCACGCTCAAGGTCGCGAGCAAAACTGTCAAAGGTAGTACGACCGCCAACGCGTAAGGGATCACCTGAAGCGTGGTTTTTGTTCCGCCCGGCAGCAGAGCGGGCAGGGCGGCGGCGGCAAGGGTGCCCAGGACCACGAGGCCTTCGCGCGTCCCTGTGATGCGGCTGCGGGCGTGATAGTCGTCCGAGAGTTCGGCGCCCCAGGCGTTGTGCGGCAGGGAAACCATGGTCGCGCCGAGGTAGAGCAGGGAGGTCCAGAGCAGCAGGTCCCAGGGCGTCGCGCCGCTCTCGGCCAGGAACAGCGGGAAGGCGCTGACGATCACCAAGGGCGTTCCGGCGACCAGCCAGGGTTTGCGCCGGCCAAACGGCGTGGTCCAACGGTCCGAGAGCAGCCCGATCAAGGGATCGCTCACCATGTCCCAGAGCCGCGCGATGAGCAGAACGCTTCCCACCCAGGCGAGCCCGAGTCCCAGGTCGTCGGCGTAGTAGGTCGGCAGATAGACGTAGAGCGGCAGCAGCACCACCGCACCCGGCAGTCCCGGCAGGCCGTAGGCGAGCAGGCGCCAGCGCGTGAGGGTGGGGCTATCGGACATGTTCAGGGAAGTGGCGCTGGCTCAGTCGCGGGCAAGGGCGATCTGCTGCACGTCGATCCGGCCCGTGGCGAAGCCGGCCTCGCAGTAGCTGAGATAGTACTTCCACATGCGCCGGAAGCGCTCGTCGAACGCATCGGTCTGAAGCTCGGGCCAGGCCGCTTCGAACCGCTCGTGCCATTCGCGCAGCGTGCGAGCGTAGTGCTGCCCGTAGCCCCGGTTGCCGATCCAGGAGAGACCCGCATCACGAACCTGACGGTCGAGCGCGGGGAGCGAGGGGAGCATGCCGCCGGGAAAGATGTAGCGCTGGATGAAATCGGCGCTGCGCCGGTACTGCTCGAAGACGTTATCGGCGATGGTGATGATCTGAAGACCCGCTTTTCCACCGGGTTTAAGATTCTCTCGTAACGTATTGAAATATTGTGGCCAATAAGCCTCTCCTACAGCCTCGAACATCTCAATCGAGGCAATGCGGTCGTAGGCGCCACGCGTGTCGCGGTAGTCCTGGCGCAGCAGGGTGACCCGGTCGTTCAGCCCTTCGCGTTGCAGGCGCTCAGCGGCGAAGTTGTACTGGGCGTCGGAGATGGTGATGGCCGTGACCTCGCAACCGATCTCGCGCGCCGCCCAGCTCGCAAAGCCGCCCCAGCCGCAGCCGATTTCCAGCACCTTGTGCCCCGGTTCGATGCCCGAGCTGGTCGCCAGGTGGCGGTATTTGCTTTCCTGGGCGGCCTCCAGCGGCGCCTCGGGCGCATCGAAGATGGCCGAGGAGTAGGTCATGGTGCCGTCCAGCCAGGCCGCGTAGAAGTCGTTGCCCAGATCATAGTGCGCGCGGATGTTCCGCTTGGAGCCGCTCCTGGTGTTGGGGCGCAGCAGGTGGTAGGCGCGGTTGAGCGTGCGTGACCACCAGTGACCCTCGATGGCGGTCACGATGGCGTCGTGGTTGGCCGCTGCCAGGGTCAGAAAGGCCGAGAGGTCGTCGGTATCGCAGTCGCCGTCCATGTAGGCTTCGGCGAAGCCATTGGATCCGCCGGTGAAGATGCGCTTGAAGAATCTCGGAGAGATGATTCGGAGATCGGCCGACGGGCCCGGTTCCGACGCGTCGATGCGTTCCTGGTAGCCGCTGGGAAGGGTCAGGACGAGACTGCCGCTGCAGAGCCGCCGGGCGATGCCTAGGCCCAGCTTTTCGCCGCGCGAGAGTCCGCTCTCCAGCTTTCCTGCCGTTTCTTCACTGCTCATCGAAAGGTCGACCGCTCCCTATTCAGCCGCCTCGGGCAAGGTGTTCTCAACGCTCACCGTCTCTCGGGGCGGGGCGGGGCGCTTGATGTAAGCAGCACCTTTCCGCCAGAGCTTGAGAGCCTCCCAGTGGATCCCGGCCATGATCTTAACCGTCATCAGGGGGTAGGAAAAGAACAGCTTGGCGAGCGCGCGGTCCGATATTTCCGCTCGCTGACCGCTCTGGACGGCTACGAGTTGATCGCCTTCGGGCATCACGAGGCGGATGCCAAGCGACAGGCGCTCGGCCGGCGGCAGGACCCGGAAGCGGTAGCGGCCCCGGATCTCGATGAAGGGCGATACGTAAAAGGCCTTCTCGCAGCCCTGATGGACCGGCTCGCCGGGCTCATGGTCGGGCGGTACGGGCAGCAGGTAGCAGTGGTGTTCACCGAAGGTATTGCTGACCTCGTAGAGCAGCGCCGCCAAACGGCCGTCCCGGTGGTGGCAGAACCAGACCGTCAGGGGATTGAAGACGTAGCCCAGGATGCGCGGAAAGCAGAGCAGCCGGACCGCGCCGCCCTCCAGGTCGATGCCGGCGCGCGCCAGTTGTCCGTCGATCCAGGGGCGCAGCGGGCCGCCGTCCCGCGCGCCGTGATCGGCATCGCGGAAGGAAAAGAGTGCGGCGCGGTTATGGCCAAACAGCCTCAGTCGGCGATCGAGGCGCGGCAACTCGTCGAGGTCGAGGTAGAGAGAGAAGAGGCGGTAGACGAAGTGGTGACCGAAGGGCATCAGCCGCCGGTGCATCACACGACCGGGATAGAGACAACTGGCCAGGTCTCCGCCCGCGTCCCGCTGCTCCCTCTCGTCCTTCTGGCCGCCTTTCCGGGTCATGCCGCTTTCCTACTCCGCCGCCGCCGGAAGCCCGGCGGGATCGGGTCGGACCGATCGCCAGGCCGGACCGGTAAGGCTCTGCCGATCGGCCCAAGGCGTCTTCAGCCCGAAGCGCTCGGCGACCGCCAGTCCCGACTGAAGCGCGTCTTCATGGAAGCCGAAGCCGCAGTAGCTGCCGCAGAACCAGAGACCGCCGGCCCCTTGAATCTCGGGCAGCAGGGCCTGCGCCTCAATGGCCGCCTTGTCGAACTGCGGGTGATCATAGGTGTAGCTGCCGTGCACCGTTTCCGGGGCGGGCTCGCGATAGGCGTTCAGCGTTACGAAGAGGGGAAGGGCGGGATCGAGGTTCTGAAGCCGGTTCATCCAATAGGTGACGGCCAACCGCTCTCCGTCGTCGCGGCGTTGGGGCGACAGATAGTTCCAGCTCGCCCAGAGACGCTTGCGACGCGGCATGAGAGTCTCGTCGGAATGCAGGACGGCGCGGTTCTCCTGATAGCGGAAGGCGCCCAGGACCTTCTGCTCCAGCGGGCTCGCATCCCCACCCAGGATCTCCAGGCTCTGATCGGCATGGCTCGCCATGACCACGGCGTCGAAGCGGTCGCGATGACCCGTCGCGTCGATCACTTCGACGCCCGGATTGAGCCGCCGCACCGCCTTGACGGGGGTGGAGAGCCGAACCTGCTTCCTGAAGCCCGCAGAGATGGTCTCGACGTAGCGCCGGCTGCCGCCCGCCACCGTCCGCCATTCCGGCCGGTCGGTGAAGCGCAACAGGCCATGATTGGCGTAGAAGGACACGAAGCTGCGCGCGGGAAAGGCCAGGATTTCCTCGACGCTGGACGACCAGATGGCCGCCGCCATGGGCAGCAGGTGATCGTAGGCGAAGGTCTTGGAATAGCGGTTGGTCTTCAGGTAGTCGCCGAGCGACAGGCCCTGATCGGGCTGCAACAGGATCGCCGGCGCCTCGCGGAAGAAGCGGCGGATATCGACCAGAAGCCGCCACTGCTTGGGCCGCAGCAGATTGCGCCGCTGGCCGAAGAAGCCACCCGCGCTGCCTTCGTACTCATAGCCGCCATTCGCCAGGGAGACGGCGAAAGACATATCGCTCGCCTCGGTCTCCACGCCCAGATGCTCGAAAAGAGCGGTCAGCTGCGGGTAATTGTGTTCGTTGTAAACGATGAAGCCGGTATCGACGGGCACCACGCCCTTGGGCCCCAGAACGTCGACGGTGTTGGCATGACCGCCCAGTTTGGAGGCGGCTTCATAGACGACGGTGTCGTAGCGCTGGGATAAAAGCCAGGCGGCTCCAAGTCCGGCGGCGCCGCTTCCGATGATTGCTATTCGCATAATTCTGCTTGTTCTCTCCGCTAGACGCGCGCCGCCGGGCGAAATCGCCGGGGCCGCTGACCTTCTTACCTGAACTCGTGACCAACAAGATACGGTCGTGGAAGGCGAATGGATCATTGACGTCAACTTTTTTCGACACTCTGTGATCCAATTTCCAAGCCCGGGCGTAACAAGCCTGAATGGAGGAGAAGCATTGGACCTTCATAGCGTCAGTTCTGAGGTAGATGCGCGACGGGTTGAGTCCAGCCCGAAAGCTGCGCAGCATAGGTTGATCATGGCAGACACCTTGACCTCAGACCTGTCGTCCGAAGACCTGCTGTCCCTGATCGGCCGCGTTGCCGAGAAAGGGGAGCGGGAAGCCTTCGCGGCGCTGTTCGGCTACTTCGCGCCCCGGGTTAAATCCTACCTGAGGGGAATGAAGGCCGACGAAGCGTTGGCCGAGGACCTCGCGCAGGAGGTGATGTTGACGGTCTGGCGGCGTGCCGGGCAATACGATCCGGCCCAAGCGGCGCTTTCGACCTGGATCTTCACCATCGCGCGGAACAAGAGGATCGACGCGATCCGGCGTGAGAAGCGCCCGGAAATCGATCCGAACGATCCGGCGCTCGTGCCCGACGCCGAACCGCTTCCAGAAGAAGCGGTGGTGGCGCGACAGCAGGGCGAAGAGTTGCGCCGGATCATCAGAGAGCTACCTGAGGAGCAGGCGACGCTTTTGCGCCTCTCCTATTTTGAGGAGTTGTCCCATGCGGAGATCGCGGGCCAGTTGGACCTGCCGCTCGGGACAGTCAAGTCGCGGCTTAGACTGGCGATGAACAAGCTGCGGGTGAAGTTGGAAGAGGAGTGAGACATGCCTCGTTTTCATCCCACTGAGGAACTGCTCCAGGCCTATGCGGCCGGGCATCTGGAAGAAGCGCTGTCGCTTTTGGTGGCGACCCATACCGCGCTTTGTCCCGATTGCCGGCGCGTGTCATGGCCCGCCTGGACGAGCCCGAGGCCGAGCTCCATATCCCGGAGAAGATGGGCGCGCCGGTCGAGGGCGACATTGTCGTTCCGGAGCCGCTGCGCAGCTATCTCGGCGGGGCGCTGGCCAATTTGGATTGGAAATCCCGGGGCACCGTGAGCGAGGTCAACCTGCTGCCGCAGTCCAGCGGGGTGCGCACGAAGCTTCTGCGCATCCGTGCGGGCTCGGCCATCCCGCAGCACACCCACGAAGGTGCGGAGATCACCATGGTGCTGAGCGGCGGCTTCACCGACGAGCACGGCCACTACCTGCGCGGCGATGTCTCCGTGGCCGACAACCAGATCGAACACCGCCCGGTCGCAGACCCCGGTGAGGACTGTCTCTGCATCACGGTCACCGACGCGCCGCTGCGCTTCACCGGTCCGGTAGGCCGCTGGCTCAACATGTTCGTGCGCTTCTAAGCATTCACGTCATAGCCGAACGGGAAGCCGGGCTGGAGCAATCCGCCCGGCTTTTTTCTTAAGGCGGAAAAATTTTCCAGAATAAATCGGGGCTCCTGTGATCCGAACGCGTCTCCTGCGCGTAAGCAAAGGTAACAAACGATCCGGCGATAAGACCGATCACGACAACCTCTCGAGCAGGAGCGCTATTCATGGTGACCGCCCCCATCCTAGACAGCGACCGCGCCAACCGTCAGTTCGTCCGCGACGCCATGAACGCGCCGCTGCTTTCCCGCGAGGAAGAAGTCGAACTGGCCAAAGCTTGGGTGGAGGAGCGCGACGAGCGCGCCATGCACAAGATCGTACGGGCTCACGCCCGTCTCGTGGTCAGTCTCGCCAGTAAGTTCCGCGGATACGGCCTGCCTTCCGCCGACCTGATCCAAGAGGGATACCTCGGTCTGCTTCAGGCGGCCGAGCGCTTCGATCCGGGCCGGGAGGTGCGCTTTTCGACCTATGCCGTCTGGTGGATTCGCGCCGCGATCCAGGACTACATATTGCGCAACTGGTCCGTCGTCCGCGTGGGTACGACCACCTCTGAAAAGAGCCTGTTCTTCAACCTGCGCCGCCTGCGCGCGAAGATCGCCGAGGCCAGCGCCGGCTACATGAGCCCGGAGGCCGTCGGCTCCATCGCCAAGGAACTGAAGGTCAAGCGACAGCAGGTCGAGCGCATGGAAGTTCGCCTCTCGGTTCCCGATCAGTCGATGAACGTGCCGGTCGGCGAGGAAGGGGACATGGAGGTCCAGGACATGCTGGTGGATCAGCGTCCGGGACCGGAGGAGGTCGTCACCGACCTGCGCGACAACCAGACCCGGGCGCGCTGGCTATCCCGCGCTCTGCGTAAACTGCCGCAGCGCGAGGAGATGATCATCCGTCAGCGCCATCTGGTCGAAGACTCCGTGACTTTGGAAGACCTGGGCAAGGAGCTCGGCATCTCCAAGGAGCGGGTGCGCCAGCTCGAGCAGCGCGCGCTCAAGACCCTTCGCAAATTGATCGTCGAAGAGGCGGGCACCTCGGCACCCCTCTAGGTCACGAACCGGCGCTTCTTCACGAGAGCCAAATCCTCCGTTGAAGCCTCAAAAGGCGCCGGCCGAAAGGTCGCGCGCCTTTTGCAGTGCTACGACCAGCGCACCGGCGCAGATCGCCACGCCGTAGGGCAGGTAGATCTTCTGCTTCTTCAATTCTTCCAGGTCCTTGACCTCGGGCGGTGGCAAGGGAATCCAGGGCACCCGCCGCAAACGGTCGCCCAGGACGTAGCCCAGGCCCAGGATGCCGCCCGCCAGTCCGGTCACCAGCAACAGCTCGGTCACATGGGCAAAGCCCGCCCAAAGCCCGGCCGCCGCCAGCATCTTGACGTCGCCCGCGCCCAGCCAGTTCATCGCGAAGATCAGGAAGCCCACGGCGAGGATCGCGCCGCCCACGACCAGCGGGCCGACCCAATCGACCTCTCCCAGGTTCGCAAGGAAATAGATCCCGAAAAGCAGGGCGATCACCAGCGTGATGCCGTTGGGGATCTTCCGTCGTTGAATGTCGGTGATCGCCGCGGCGAGGCAGAGCCCGGCGAAACCGGCAAGACAAAGGAACGACGTTATCAGGGAGAGGTCCATCGGCTATCCGCTACGCCCTCATTTTTGAAGATTTGTACTATAGCGAGGGATGCCGAGTCGGAGAGCGCTTCAGGCCTCGTCGGTTGCTTGGGGAAGGGCGGGCCCGAGGGTGAAGGCGTCTGCGTGGACCCGTTCTTCCGGCAGCCCCAGTTCTTTGAGGCGGGCGACGGTGGCCTCGACCATGGCCGGCGGCCCCGCGACATAGACGCGGGCCCCAGTCAAAGGCTCGTCCGGCGAAAGCAGGTCCGTCACCTTGCCCTGCGGAAGGGCGTCGTTCTGATCCATCGATACCAAAGAGAACGAAAAATTATCAAATAGTTCCGTTAGTTTCCTAAAGTCATCATGAAGGAAGATCTCCGCCTCGTTGGAGGCTCCGTAGTAGAGCTTCACCGGATGCCGGAATCCCTCGCGCAAGGCCTGAAGCAGGATGTTGTAGACCGGCGCCAAGCCGGTGCCGCCGGCGACCCCGAGCAGCGGGCCTTCGTGGCCCGCGCGCAGCACGCAGGTTCCGAAGGGGCCTTCGATCGGCAGGTGGTCGCCGGGCGAAAGTCGCTGCGCCACGAAGCTGGAAGCGCCGCCTTCTCCATGATCCTTGATATGGAACTCCAGCGCCGGGTCGCCGGGCTGGCTGGCGATCGAGTAGTCGCGGGGTTTGAAATCCGCCAGGAAAAGCCGGAGGTACTGGCCGGGAAGAAAGGAGAAGGCCGCGCCGCCCTCGGTCAGCGGCTGGAGCCAGAGGCGCACGATGCCGCCGGCCAGAACCTGCTTATCGGTCACGCGCGCGGTCAGTTTACGCGGCGCGGGCGGGCTCTGGGTCATGGGGCCTCAGGAATAAGGGGAAGGGCGCTTGGCTGTCACGCCACGTTGAAGCTCTCGCCGCAGCCGCAGCGCGAAGCCTCGTTTGGATTGTTGAACACGAAGCCGGATTGCAGCTTGTCTTCCTGGTAGTCCATTTCGGTGCCAAGCAGGAACATGGTTGCGGTCGGGTCGATGAAGATGCGCACGCCCTTGTCCTCGACCACGTCCTCGAACTTCTTCTGCTCGGTGGCGTATTCCACGAAGTAGGAGAGGCCGGAACAGCCGCGGGTCTTCACGCCGACGCGCAGACCCAGCACCGGTTCGTCGCCGGCGGCCTCCATAAGCTTGCGGACCCGCGCGGCGGCGGCGTCTGTCAGCGTTACGACGGATTGAGCCATGGTTTCGTCTTCTCCGTTTGTCTTCCAAGCGTTAGCGCTTACCGCTCCCGCAGGAGCATAACACAGAATATGGGATCAGAAGATGCCGAGCGCCAGCTTTGCATCCTCGCTCATGCGCTCCTTGTCCCAGGGCGGGTCCCAGGTCAGCGTCACCTCGACCTCGCCGACCCCCGCCGTGCCGCCGACCGCATCGGCGACCTGCTGGGGCATCTCCCCGGCAACGGGGCAGGCGGGGGCGGTCAGGGTCATGGTGATCGCGACGTCGCCCTTGTCGTCCTGCTTGATCTCGTAGATCAGGCCGAGGTCGAAGATGTTCACGGGGATCTCCGGGTCATAGACCGTGCGCAGCGCGTCCTCGATGCGCTCGTTGCCGGCCTTCTCCTCGCCTTCGGGGAGCGGCTTTCCGGCATAGGCGGTGAGGCCCTCGGTCTCCTCGGTTTCGCCCATGAAGTACATGGGATGTCCTGGCATCATGGCGTCTTCTCCTTGACTGATACCCTCATGGTCCTGCCCGGCAAGGGGCTACTCGGTCGTTATCTCTTCCTTATCGTGGACAGCGGCGTCCAGCGTGTGCCAGGCGAGCGTGGCGCACTTCACACGCACCGGGAACTCCCGCACGCCGGCCAGAACCTGCAAGCGGTCCACGGCGTCCTCATCGGTCTCAATGGCCTCCGAGAGGTCGGCGTCGTCTTCCGTGCAGAGCCGGTGGAAGCCGTCGAACAGCACTTCGGCCTCGCGCACCGACTTGCCTTTAAGGATCTCCGTCATCATGGAGGCGGAGGCCATGGAGATGGCGCAGCCCTTGCCGACGAAGGAGACGTCCTCGATGATTCCCTGGCCGTTGGTCTTCAGATAGACCTGAAGCGTATCGCCGCACATGGGATTGTGCCCGTGCGCCGAATGGTTCGCGTCCTCGATCCGCCGCAGGTTGCGGGGATTCTTGCCGTGATCGAGGATCACTTCCTGATAGAGCTCTCTCAGTTCGTCGAGCATCAGCCGAAGAACTCCCTTACCGTTTCGATTGCCTCGACCAGCGCGTCGATCTCGGCCTTGGTGTTGTAGAGGCCGACCGAGGCGCGCGCCGTGGCGGCCACGCCGAAGGCGTCCATGACGGGCTGCGCGCAGTGGTGTCCGGCGCGCACCGCAACGCCTGTCCGGTCGACGATGGTTCCGATGTCGTGCGGGTGGGCGCAGTCCAGGGTGAAGGAGAGGATGCCCGCCTTCTCCCGCGCGCGGCCCTGCAGGGTCAGGCCCTCGATCGCCTCCAGTTTCTGGGTCGCATAGGCCAGCAGGCCCGCTTCGTGCGCCGCCACGTTCTCAAGCCCCAGCGCCTGCAGGTAATCCACCGCGGCGCCGATGCCCACGGCCTCGACGATCGCGGGCGTTCCCGCCTCGAAGCGGTGGGGGGCCTTCTTGAAGGTGGACTTCTCCAGGGTCACGCTGGCGATCATCTCGCCGCCGCCCTGATAGGGCGGCAGGGAGTCGAGCAGCGCCTTCTTGCCGTAGAGCGCGCCGATGCCCGTGGGGCCGTACATCTTGTGGCCGGAAAAAGCGTAGAAGTCGACATCCAGGTCGCGCACGTCGACAGGCATGTGCGGCAGCGCCTGACAGCCGTCAACCAGCACCTTTGCGCCAACGGCGTGGGCCTTCTCCGCGATCTCCTTGATCGGGTTGATGGTGCCCAGCGCATTGGAGATGTGCACCACCGCGACCAGCTTCGTCCTGGGCGTCAGCAGCTTGTCGAAGGCTTCCATGTCGAGCTCGCCTTCGGGCGTGATCGGCACGGCCTTCAGGGTGATCCCGGCGCGGTCTCGCAGCAGGTGCCAGGGCACGATGTTGGAGTGATGCTCCATCTCGGTGAAGATCACCTCGTCGCCCGGCTCTAGCTGCGAGCCGAAGGAGCTGGCGACCAGATTGATCGCCTCGGTCGCGCCGCGGGTGAAGACGATCTCGTCGTCGGAGGCGGCGTTGATGAAGCTTGCGAGCTTCTTGCGGCCGCCTTCATAGAGGTCGGTCGCCTCCTGGCTCAGACGGTGCACGCCCCTGTGGACGTTGGAGTAGTGGTTCTCCATGCAGTCGGTCATGGCCTTTATGACCTGCCGGGGCTTCTGGGCCGAGGCCGCGTTGTCGAGATAGACCAGCGGGCGTCCGTAGACCTCCCGCTTCAGGATCGGGAAGTCCTCCCGGATCCGCTCAACGTCGAAAGCCGCGACCGAGTTGTCGCCGGGCAGCACGCCCTTTGCTTCGCTCACGAGGCTCATGCGCCGTCTCCCGCCAAACTGTCGAGCTTGTCGTCCAGCGCCGCCACCAGGGCGGGCGTCAGGTCTTCGGCCCCAAAGCTCTCGATCACGTCGGTGAGGAAGGAACCGATCAGCAGCCGCCGGGCGTCGCGCAGAGGCAGGCCGCGGCTGCGCAGGTAGAAGAGTGCCTCGCGGTCCAGTTCGCCCACGGTCGCGCCGTGGCTGCACTTCACGTCGTCGGCGTAGATCTCCAGCTCGGGCTTGGCGTCGACCTCCGCGTCGCCGGACAGGAGCAGCGCGCGGTGGGACTGGTTGCCCTCGATCTGCTGGGAGTCCCGGGCCACCTTGATCAGGCCCTGGAAGACACCGCGCGACTTGCCGTCGAGCGCGCCCTTGATGGCCTCGTCGCAGGTGGTGTGGGGGGCGAGATGCTCGACCACGGTGGTGATGTCGCTGTGCTGCTCGCCATCCAGCAGGTAGCTGGCGTTGAGGCCGCAGTGCGCGCCCTGGCCCACCAGCCTGATCTTGTAGTCCTCGCGGGCGACGGCGCCGCCCAGCACCAGCAGCAGCGCCCGGTAGTCGGCGTCCCGCGCCACGCGGACCTGCGTGTTGGTCAGGATCAGCGCTTCCCGGTTCTTCTGCTGGTTGCGGATGTGCTTGAGGCGCGCGCCCTGGCCCAGGGAAATCTCCAGTGCGCCATTGGTGAAGCTGGCGCCGCCTTGGGAGATGTGATGTTCGATCAGCGTGGCCTCGCTGTTCTCTTCCATCACCAGCAGCCCGCGCCACTGCGTGGCGGCTGCCTTCTCGCCGCTGGCGTCCAGGAGCACCAGCTCGATAGGCGCGTTGAGCTTCCGGCCCCGCTCCACGCGAAGCAGGGGGCCTTCGCCCGCCAGGGCGGTGTTCAGATCGAGAAGCGGGCTCTCCGCATCGGCCTCCGCGATCCGGCCCAGGTGATCCTCGGCCCAGCCGGGAACCCCTTGGGAGAGACGCTCGAAGCTGAGACCTTCGGGCAGAGAGTCAGAGAGCTCCGCCTCGAAGACACCGTTCACGAAGACCAGACGGCAGCGCGCCGCGCCTTGCCCAACCAGGCTGGGCAAGCGGTCGGTGCCGGCGTGGGTCTCCTTGGCGGCGGCGAAGTCGAAGCCTTCCAGCGCGCGGAGATGGGTGAACTTCCAGCTCTCCATCCGCCGCGTCGGCAGGCCGGTCGCCTTGAAGCGTTCGAGGGCCTGGTCGCGCAGCTCCTGGGGGAGGGCGCCCTGGCCTTCGAATGCCGTCAGCAGAATGTCGCTGCTATCTTTCATGTTTCCTCGTCGGTCTCTCTTTACGCCGCAGACTCGGCTTACGCCGCAGACTCGGTGAACTCGCCGTAGCCCTTGGCTTCCAGCTCGGCGGCCAGTTCCTTGCCGCCGGAGCGCACGATCTTGCCCCCGGCCAGCACGTGAACATGATCCGGGACGATATAGTCGAGCAGGCGCTGGTAGTGGGTGATCACCAGCATCGAGCGCTCGGGACTGCGCATGGCGTTGACGCCGTCCGCGACCGCCTTCAGCGCGTCGATGTCCAGGCCGCTGTCGGTCTCGTCCAGGATCGCGAGCGACGGCTCCAGCATGGCCATCTGAAGCATCTCGTTGCGCTTCTTCTCGCCGCCGGAAAAGCCCGTGTTGACCGAACGCTTCAGCATCTCTTCCTTCATGCCGAGTTCCTTGGTCTTCGCGCGCAGCAGCTTCATGAACTGCATGGCGTCCAGGCCCGACTCGCCGCGCGTCTTGCGCAGGGCGTTGACCGCCTCCTTCAGGAAGGTGGAGTTTGGCACGCCGGGGATCTCCACCGGGTACTGGAAGGCCAGGAAGATACCGGCGGCGGCTCGCTCCTCAGGCTCCATCTCCAGAAGGTTCTCTCCGTTGAACAGAACCTCCCCGCCCGTCACCTCGTAGCCGTCGCGCCCGCTCAGGACATAGGACAGCGTCGACTTGCCGGAGCCGTTGGGCCCCATGATCGCGTGGATCTCGCCAGGGGCGATGGAAAGGCTGATCCCCTTCAGGATTCCCTTGCCATCGACTTCCGCATGTAAATTTTTAATTTCAAGCATTTGCTGCTCGTTCCTCACCTAAATTTCTATGTTCCTCGGGCCTCTAGCCGACCGAGCCTTCCAGCGATATGCCGACCAGCTTCTGGGCCTCCACGGCGAACTCCATGGGGAGCTGCTGCAGCACTTCCCGGCAGAAGCCGTTGACCACCAGGGCCACGGCGTCTTCTTCGGAAAGGCCGCGCTGGCGGCAGTAGAAAAGCTGGTCCTCGCTGATGCGCGAGGTGGTGGCCTCGTGCTCGATCTGGGCGGAGGCGTTCTTGCTCTCGATGTAGGGCGTGGTGTGGGCGCCGCAGAGGTCGCCGATCAAGAGGGAGTCGCACTGGGTGTAGTTGCGCGCGCCCTCGGCCCGGCCGCCCATGCGCACCAGCCCGCGGTAGGTCTGGTTCGAACGCCCGGCGGAGATGCCCTTGGAGATGATCCGCGAGCGGGTGTTCTTGCCCAGGTGGATCATCTTGGTGCCGGTGTCCGCCTGCTGGCGGTTGTTGGTGATGGCGATGGAGTAGAACTCGCCCACCGAATTGTCGCCCTGCAGGATGCAACTCGGGTACTTCCAGGTGATGGCCGAACCGGTTTCCACCTGGGTCCAGGATATCTTGGAGTTGCGGCCCCGGCAGGCGCCGCGCTTGGTGACGAAGTTGTAGATCCCGCCCTTGCCCTCGGCGTCGCCCGGATACCAGTTCTGAACGGTGGAGTACTTGATCTCCGCGTCGTCCAGCGCGATCAGCTCGACCACGGCTGCGTGAAGCTGGTTCTCGTCGCGCATCGGCGCGGTGCAGCCCTCCAGGTAGGAGACCTTGGAGCCTTCGTCCGCGATGATCAGCGTGCGCTCGAACTGACCGGTGTTGGCCGCGTTGATGCGGAAGTAGGTGGAAAGCTCCATCGGGCAGCGCACGCCCTTGGGGATGTAGACGAAGGAACCGTCGGTGAAGACCGCGGAGTTCAGGCAGGCGTGCTTGTTGTCCCCGTAAGGAACCACGGAGCCGAGATACTTCTGCACCAACTCCGGGTGGTTCTTCACCGCTTCGGAGATCGAACAGAAGATGACGCCGACCTCCTCCAGCTTCTTCTTGTAGGTGGTCGCGACCGAGACGCTGTCGAAGACGGCATCCACGGCCACGCCCGCCAGGACTTCCTGCTCCTTCAGGGGGATGCCCAGCTTCTCATAGGTTTCCAGCAGCTCCGGATCGACCTCGTCCAGGCTCTTGGGCATGTCGTCCTTGCTCTTGGGCGCGGAGTAGTAATAGGCGTCCTGGTAGTCGATCGGCGGGAAGCCGACCCGCGCCCAGCCCGGCTCCGGCATGGTCAGCCAATGGCGATAGGCCTTCAGGCGCCACTCCAGAAGCCACTCCGGCTCCTCCTTCTTGGCGGAGATGAAGCGGACGATGTCTTCGCTCAATCCCTTGGGAGCGGTATCGGCCTCAATGTCGGTGACGAAGCCGTACTTGTACTTCTCTTCGCCGAGGGCGCGGACCTTATCGACGGTCTGTTCGCTCGCAGCCATTCAGGATTCTCCCGTGCTTGTGCCGGCGGTTGCGCCGGTGGTGGTGCCGCTCCGCCGCGCCGCATCGGCGGCGGGGGCGGGCGGAAACGTCAGGAAGGAGGCAGCCATCTCCGCCAGCGTCACGCTGTCGAGGGCGCCTTGGATCGCCTGATTGACGCGGTCCCAGGTGCCGCGGATCGGGCAGAGCGACTCAGAAGCGCAGGAATCTTCCGACCCGTCCACGCAGGCTGTCAGGGCGATGGGCCCCTCGATGGCCTGGATGATCGCCGCCATGGTGATGCGCTCAGGCGCTTGGGCCAAGTTGTACCCGCCGGATGCGCCCCGCTGTGAAACAATCAGGCCGTCCTTGGCCAGAAGCCCCAGCACTTTCGAGACGGTCGGCAAGGGAACGGCGGTTTCCCGTGCCAACTGCTGTGCGGAAAGGGTTTCTTCCTCGCGCAGAGCCAGCTGCGACATCACGACGACGGCATAATCTGTCAGGCGGTTGAGCCGGAACATTCCCGGGCCTCCAATCCCTACGAAATTAGTATGGTTTGATAGGTACCCACGCTCAGCTAAAAATCAAGAGTAAAGTGGTAAGGATTGGGTCATTTCACTGCTTTCTTGCGATAAATTGACCCACGCCGAGGCTAAAGGCTTGTCAGGCTCCGGGGATTGATCCATTTCTTGGACCGTATATCACTGTGAGGCGCTGGCCCGGATTGTGGCCAACCTCAGGAATACGCAAAAAGAGACCCGAGGAGGAATCATGCGTTTCAAGAATTTCGCGATCGCCGCCGCCGCTGTGACCGGTGTTGTATTCAGCGTTGGCGCTGCTCAGGCCGCTGGCGACGCTGCCAATGGCGAGGGCATCTTCAAGAAGAAGTGCGCCGTCTGCCATGCGGTGGAAGAGGGCAAGAACAAGGTGGGGCCATCTCTCCACGGCGTCGTCGGTCGGCAGGCGGGCACCGTCGATGGCTTCCGCTACTCGAGCGCCATGCAGAGCCACGATGTGGTCTGGGACGCCGAAACCCTGGATCCTTACCTCGAGGACCCGCGCGGCGTGGTCAAGGGCACCCGCATGGCTTTCCCCGGCCTCAAGGACGCCGGTGAGCGCGCGGACGTGATCGCCTACCTCGTAACTCTCTAAACGCTCTTGATCGCCGTAGCGGCTTGGTCCGCTTCGGCGCTACGGTGCGAAGAAGGGCCTGCCCAGCGAATGGGCGGGCCCTTTTTCGTTGCAGGCCAGCGTCAAGCCAGCGGCAGGCCGGCGGCCTCACAGGGATGTCATTTTGAAAGACGCGACTCTTGCGTGTAGTTCTAAATTACTTAAATTATTATTAGGACATAAGCTCGACGGACGCCGAGTCATCAGGAATGGCTCCCCTCTCGGTCCATAGCTCAGGAGATGAAGATGCGCGCCAGGAAGATCAAACTCTTCACCTCTACGATGCTTCCTCTCGCCGTCGCGTTCGGAGTGGCCGGGGGAACGGCCTTGGTCATGACCAGCCACAAGCCGCTGAGGGCTGCTGAGCCCGAACGGACATTGCTGCCGCAGGCCCAGCCGAAGCCGCAGTCCTCGCAGATGGCTCAAGCGGGCGGTTGTGGCCCTTGCAGCCCCTGCGCGGCATCATCGGCGGCGGTCCCGACGGATTGCTACGTTCCAAGGCTGCGGAACGCGGCCGCCGGTTCGCCTTGTAGGCCCAGTTCACCCTGCAATCCCTGCGCGGCCACCAATCCCTGCGCGGCCACCAATCCCTGCGCGGCTGCGAATCCCTGTAGCCCTTGCGGGGCCGGTAACCCCTGTGCGGTTTCGGCGAGCGCAGGCTTGAGCGATGCGGAAGCGCTGGCTGCCTATGACTGCGTCTTGGAAGCTCTGGGGGCCGCCTATGCGAAGTCCGGGCTGGAGAGCGCGGTTTCCTATCAAGCCTGGGACATCTACAGCACCGCGCCCTATGGCTCCGCGACGCACGGCGGCCTCTATGTTCACAACTACGCGAACGAGGCGGCGGAGGCTTATGGCGCGTTCGAGAACGCAGGCGTCATGCCAGAGGGCGCCAAGCTCGCCAAGGACTCCTTCCGGGTGACGGAGGCGGGCGCCGTTCAGGTCGGGCCGCTTTTCATCATGGAGAAGATGGGCTCGGGCTTCAGCCCGGCGAGCAACGACTGGCGCTACACCATGGTGTTGCCCGACGGAACGGTGGCCGGAAGCACTGGCGGAGAGGGCTCTGGGAAGATGCAGTTCTGCGCGGATTGCCATCTGGCGACGGCCAGCGATTCCATGATGTTCATCCCGGAGAAGTACCGCAGCGAATGACCGCGGTGCGGCGGAAGGGCGGCATCCGGGTTTCCCGTCTCCGCGCGGCCTGCTATTTCTGATCTTTGCCGACAGACTTCATCGATCAGGGGAGCCAGCCGTTCCATGTCCGTCACACCATCTGAGTTCGAGGGGGTGACCCTCGTCGACCATCCGCTGGTGCAGCACAAGCTGACCTGGATGCGCCAGAAGGACACCCCGAGCCCGCAGTTCCGCCTGCTGCTGAAGGAGATTGCGCTGCTGCTGGCCTATGAGGTGACGCGGGACCTGAAACTGACCACCATCGACATAGAAACCCCGCTCCAGGCCATGCGGTCGCCGGTGATCGACGGCAAGAAATTCTGCCTGATCTCGATCCTGCGGGCGGGCAACGGGCTGCTGGAGGGCATGATGGACCTGGTGCCCAACGTCCCGGTCGGCCACATCGGTCTCTACCGCGATCACGAAACGCTGCAGGCGGTCGAGTACTACTTCAAGGTTCCGAGCCACCTGGAAGAGCGGATGTGCATCGTGGTCGATCCCATGCTGGCGACGGGCCACACGGCGGTGGCCGCCCTGACCAGGCTGAAGGAGGCGGGCGCCAAGAGCCTGCGCTTCGTCTGCCTTCTGACCGTGCCCGAGGGCATCCGTGAGCTGCGCGCCGCCCATCCCGATGTGCCGATCTTTACAGCCGCGATAGACGAGCGTTTGAACGAGAAGGGCTACATCCTGCCGGGCCTGGGCGACGCGGGCGACCGCATCTACGGCACCAAGTGAGGATCGCGCCGGCGCCTCAGCCAAAAGCCCAGCAAGAGGGCTAGCGCGGAGAGGGCGGCCATGGCCAGGAATGCCATTCCGCCATAGGTCTCGAACAAGGGGCCGCTCACCAGCATCATCAGGCCCATGGCGCCGCCGACGGCGGCGGCCAGCAGCGACTGGGCCCCGGCGGCCCGCTGCGGTTCGACCCGTCCGGCGATCCAGTACATGGCCCCCAGGTGCGCCGCGCCGAAGGTCAGGGCATGAAGCAGC
Organism: Limibacillus sp.; assembly: GCA_037379885.1. Lineage (NCBI taxonomy): Bacteria > Pseudomonadati > Pseudomonadota > Alphaproteobacteria > Rhodospirillales > Rhodovibrionaceae > Limibacillus > Limibacillus sp. The sequence goes on along the minus strand of JARRJC010000003.1, from coordinate 102,658 downwards.
TGTCCGGCACCCAGCAACCAGGGGTCGACGGTCCAGGCGAGCAGTGCCCACCTCAGAACGCCGCCGCCCGCCGCCAGCAACAAGAGGCTCGTGGGCCGCATCCGCCGGACCAGCGGCTTGCCGAGGTAGAAAAGCAGCACCTCCGCGATCACGCCCAGAGCCCAGAGCAAGCCCACAAGGGTCTCATCCAGTCCGCCTGCCTTCCAGTGCAGGGCGGAGAAGGCGTAGTAGACGGCATGACTTGCCTGCAAGAGGGCGGCGGTGCCCAGGAAGTGGAGGTAGTAGCTGTCCTTCAGCAGGGTACGCGGCCGTGCCGCCGGTCGAGGCGCCCGTGGCGCCCTCGGCAGAAAACCGATGGTGGCCGCGGTCGCCAAAGCGCCGCCGATCAGGAGCCAGAAGATGCTGTCGCTGTCCGTCAGGGTCACCAGCTTGCCGGTCGCCGTCACGGCGAGAATGAAGCTGAGCGATCCCCAAAGCCGGACGCGTCCGTAATCCATCTCGCCCCGTTTGACCGCCTGCATGGCCTGGCTCTCGCCGAGGGGGAGCAGCGGCTGGGAGAGGGCGTAGGCGGCTATCTGAAACGCGAGGAGTGACCAGAAACCCTGGCTGAGAGGCATCATCAGGAAGGCGGTGATGCTGGTGAAGGAACAGAAGAGCAGGAGGCTGCGCAGGCGCTGGCTCCGGTCGGCCACCTCCCCGAACAGTGGCGCGACGGCGACCCGCGCCCAGGTTCCCGCAGCCAGCAGAAACCCGACTTCCTCGGCGGACAGGCCGCGTCCGCTGAGCCAGAGCGGCCAGAAGGGGAGTTGCACGCCCGCGGCAAAGAATAGAGCGCCGTAGAAGAAGGCGAAGCGCGGGCCGCTGCCGACCCGGCCCGTCTGTCCGCTCATGTCCCGATCCGCTCGATCACCGGCGAGGGGGCGGCCGCGCCATCTTCCTCTTCGATGCGGTAGGCCCGGCGGAGCGCGTTGGCGGCCTCCTCAAAGGAGGCCTCGTCGCGGGCGTGGATCAGGGCCAGGGGCGTATCGGGCTCAACGGCGGCATGGCGCGGGAGCAGGGCGGAGAAGCCGACCGCAGGGTCGATGGATTGATCGGCCCGGCTGCGCCCGCCGCCCAGCCCCATGACGGCGAGGCCCACCGCCCGCGTGTCGACCGCGGCCGCGACGCCTGACCGTCCGGCGAGGACGGGCCGCCTCAGGGGCGCCTCCGGCAAGTGTTCGTCCGGGGCTTCCAAAAGATCGGCGGGGCCGCCAAGGGCGGCAACCATGCGTTGGAAGCGCTCCGCCGCCGCGCCGCTTTGCAGGGCGTCGTCCAGAAGGCGCGCCGCCTGCGTCTGATCCGCGACCAGATCGGAAAGAAGGAGAGCTTCGGCGGCGAGCGCCAGCGTGACCTGCTCCAGCCTCGGCTCGCGCGCCTCGCCCTTCAGGAAGTCCAGGGCCTCGCGGACCTCCAGCGCATTGCCCGCGGTCAGGCCCAAGGGCTGATCCATGTCCGTGATCAGCGCGGTGACCGGCAGGCCGGAGGCAGCACCGGTTTCGGCCAGGCTGCGGGCCAGCTTCCGGGCGTCCTCCAGCAGCGGCATGAAAGCGCCGCCGCCGGTCTTCACGTCCATCACCAAACCCTGGAGCCCGGCAGCCAGCTTCTTGGAGAGGATGGAGGCGGTGATCAGCGGGATCGACTCCACCGTCGCGGTGACGTCCCGGATGGCATAGAGGCGTCCGTCAGCGGGCGCGAGGGACCCGGTCTGTCCGATGATCGCGCAGTGTTCGGCCCGCACGACCGCCTGGAACCGCTCCAGATCCGGCTGGGCGTCGTAGCCGGGTATGGACTCCAGCTTGTCGAGCGTGCCGCCTGTGTGTCCCAGTCCGCGGCCCGAGATCATGGGAACCGCCGCGCCGCAGGCCGCCAGCAGAGGGGCCAGGATGAGCGAGACCTTGTCGCCTATGCCGCCGGTTGAATGCTTGTCGAGGACGGGCCTGTCCAGGCCGGGCCAGGTCAGTCTTTCGCCCGAGTCCGCCATGGCCTGGGTCAGCGACAGACGTTCGTCCGCTGTCATGTCTTGGAAGTAGACCGCCATGGCAAAGGCGGCTGCTTGGCCGTCGCTGAGGCTGCCGTCCGTCAGGGCCTGGACCAGCGCCTCGATTTCCTCGCGGGTAAGGGCTTGCCCGTCGCGTTTCCTGCGGATCACTTCCTGGGGAAAGAAGGTCATGCCCGCCCCGCCGCTCACAGCCTGGAGAGCAGGTCGTCGAGCAGTGAGGAGGCGCCGATGCGGAAGTGGGCCGGATCCGCCCAACCTTCGCCCAGGATCTCCTCGGCCAGGGATAGGTAGGCGGTTGCCTGCTCCAGGGTCTTGATGCCTCCCGAGGCCTTGAAGCCCGCCGCGCCGCCGTCCTCGGCGATCGCGTCCAGCAGGATGCGGGCGGCCTCCAGCGTCGCACCGCCGCCGCACTTGCCGGTCGATGTCTTGAGAAAGTCGGCGCCGCTTTCCAGGCAGGCGCGCGCCGCCTCCGGCAGGTCGTCCCGACCTTCGAAGGCGCTGGTTTCCAAGATCACCTTGAGCCGCGCGCGTCCCTCGGTGAGCGCTGCAATGCGCTCTACCGCCACCAGAGCGCGGGCTTTGCGGCCTTCCTGCCAGGCGCGCCAGTTCCAGACGAGGTCGATCTCGCCGGCTCCGACGGCCAGTGCTGCGATCACCTCGGCCTCCACGGCTTCGACCTCGTCGGTGCCGTTCGGAAAGTTGGCGACCACGGCGAGCGCGATGGGGCTCCCGGCCAGCCGTCTGGCAGAGAGCGCGGCGAAATCCGGCCAGCCGCAGACGGCGGCCGGGTGCGGGTCCAATGCGAGCGCACGCTCGCACAGCGCGGCCATGTCGTCGTCCAACGCATCGTTGAGGCTGGTCAGGTCCAGAAGACCGATCAGGCGGCGCGCCAGCGCTTTCGTGTCAGCCCCGCTCATCGACGCTCTTCCTCTGGCAGGCCGAAGGCCTCGGGCAGCAGCTCGCCAAGGGTGAAGCGGGCCCGGAGCCCCTCGGGGCCGCAGACGAGGACGGGTGTGTCGGCCTCGGCGAACTCGGCCAGCCTTTGGCGGCAACCGCCGCAGGGCGTGCAGAGACGCTCTCCCTCAGCGACCAGAAGCAGGCTTGTAATGCGCCGGCCACCGCCGGCCACCATCGCCGAAATCGCGCCGGTCTCGGCGCAGGCGCCCTCCGGATAGCTGGCGTTCTCCACATTGCACCCGCAGAAGTACTCCCCGCCGGCCTCTTCAAGGCAGGCCCCGACGCGGTAGCCGGAGTAGGGCGCATAGGCCCGCTCCCTGGCGGCCAGTGCGCGCCGCAGCATCTCTTCCATTTTTTCTGACGTTTTGCCGGTCATGAAGGCTGGCGCTCCCGATTCGACCCCTCGCCAAAGAAGGTGCGACAGAAGGGGCGCTCGCGGCAAGCCCCAGGCCGGACAAGAAACTCCAGGGCCGGGCAAGAAAAAAGCGCCCGCCGGGAGGCGAGCGCTTCTTCGTCTTACGCGTGGCTGACGTTTTGAGCCGTCAGGCGACCAGCGGCACCGGCTTTAGCAGGAAGGCCGGGGTGTGATCGCCAAAGGGCGTGGAAACGTGGCCGTTACCGTCGCCGGGCTGCTTCTCGCCATGACGGCCCTTGCCGCCCTCGGCGCGCTTGCCGCGCGGCTTGTTCTCGGTCTTGTCGCTATTGTCCATTTTTTCCTCTTTTTTGGGCTTCTTAGAGCGGGCGGACTTCTTGGCCTTGGGCTTTTCGTCCTTGCCCGCATCTTCCTTGGCCGTCTCGACCTTTGGCGCCTCGTCCTTGGCCGTGTCGTCCTTGGCCTCTTGCTTGGGCGCGGCAGCCTCTGAAGGCTCCGGCGCCGCCTCGGCCTTGATTTCCGTTTCAGACGGCTTCGCGGCTTCGGTCTTCGCGTTTTCCGGGGTTTCGGCTGTCTCGGTCGTCGCGCGCTTGTCGTGCGCCTGCGGAGCATTCCTGCTGTCGGGGACCATCTCTTCGATCGGGCGCTTGATCAGGCGTTCGACCGCGCTCAGCAACTTGCTGTCGAGAGAGGTGGAGAGGGTGAAGGCCTTGCCGCTGCGGCCCGCGCGGCCGGTGCGGCCGATGCGGTGGATGTAGTCGTCGGCGTGGCTGGGCACATCGAAGTTGAAGACGTGCGAGACTTCCGGGATGTCGAGACCGCGGGCCGCGACGTCGGAGCAGACCAGGATCTTGATCTGTCCCTTGCGAAAGCGCTCCAGGGTCTCCATGCGCGAGGACTGGACCATGTCGCCGTGCAGCGCTTCGGCATCGTAGCCGTGGCGCGCCAGCGACCGTTGCAGGATGCCCACGTCGCGCTTGCGGTTGCAGAAGATCAGGGCGGATTGGATCGAATCCAACTCCTGGTTCAGCAGCGTGCGGAGCACCGCGCGCTTGGCCTGAGGCTCCTTGGCGCAGCGCACCAGGCGCTGGGTCACGGTCTCCGCCGGAGAGGAGGGCGGCGCCACGCTGATTTCCTTGGGGTTTGACAGGAACTTGTCGGCCAGACGGCGGATTTCCTTGGGCATGGTGGCCGAGAAGAAAAGCGTCTGGTGCGGGAAGGGCAGCTTGGAGACGATGCGCTCGACATCGGGGATGAAGCCCATGTCCAGCATGCGGTCGGCTTCGTCGATCACCAGGATGCGGGTGTCGGCCAGGATGATCTTGCCGCGCTCGAACAGGTCGAGCAGGCGGCCCGGCGTGGCGATCAGCACGTCGACGCCGCGATCCAGGCGCTTCAGCTGTTCTGCCATGGAGGAGCCGCCGATCAGCAGCGCCATGGAAAGCTTGTTGTTGGCTCCGTACTTCTCGAAGTTCTCGGCGACCTGCGCGGCCAATTCGCGCGTCGGCTCAAGAATAAGGGAACGCGGCATCCGCGCCTTGGCGCGGCCGGAGGCCAGAATATCGATCATGGGAAGGGTGAAGGAAGCGGTTTTCCCGGTGCCGGTCTGCGCGCATCCGAGGACGTCGCGGCTCATCAGCACGTAAGGAATCGCCTTTTCCTGAATGGGTGTCGGCTTCGTGTAGCCCATCGCCTCTACGGCGTCGACCACCTCGGTGCTCAACCCTAGGTCTCTAAAACTCATGCAGTCTCTTTGTTTGGGATTTTTGTAGCTCTATCGGCTCGATTAAAGACGCGCTCATCGCGTCGATGGCCGCTATATACGCTCACCTGAAAAATTGTCAATGAAAGCCTTGTTATTTCGGGATTCTTGGGCCAAGAACGTGCCTTTATTGCCACAAGACCGGCCGCCATAGCAGCTTTGTTTCGCGAATTCATGGCGGTGTTGAGGGAAAGGAAGGGGCGATGACCAAGACAGCGCTGGCGCTTCTTCCCGGACTTCTCTGCGATCATGCGCTTTGGCGGCATCAGGTGGATTCGCTCATAGATATAGCAGATTCGCAGGTCGCGGACTTCACCACGCAGGACTCCGTCGCGGACATGGCCGAGAGCGTCCTCGCCATGATGCCGCAGCGCTTCGCGTTGGCCGGGCTTTCCATGGGCGGCTACGTGGCGCTGGAGGTGATGCGCCGCGCGCCGGAGCGGGTGGAGCGCCTCGCCCTCCTGGACACCTCGGCCCGTCCGGACACCGAAGAACAGTCGCGCAAGCGCCGTGGGCTGCTGTCGCTGGCCGAGCGCGGCCAGTTCAAGGGCGTCACGCCCCGCTTGCTGCCGCTGCTGATCGCCGAGCGTTTCCTGGAGGACGAGACCATCACCTCGGTCGTGATGGAGATGGCCGAGCGGGTCGGTCGCGAGGCCTTCAAGAACCAGCAGCGGGCCATCATGAACCGCCCCGATAGCAGGCCGGACCTGGCCGGCATTTCAGTTCCGGCCCTGCTGCTCTGCGGGGCGGAGGACGTACTGACGCCGCCGGACCGGCTTCAGGAGATGGCCGAAGCGATCCCCGACGCCGATCTGGTGATTCTGGGAGGTGCGGGGCACCTGACGCCGCTGGAACGGCCCGAGGCCGTCACCGCCGCGTTGCGCGCCTGGCTTGACCGCTAGGAAATCAGGGCTTCCACTTCCGCCTGCCGTCGCGGCCCCGGTTCGGGTTGTCGGGCGGCAACGTGACCAGCAGCATGGTTCGCAGGAGCTCACCGAGCGCCGCGTCGTCCGGCCGCGCCGGCGGCAGCAACGATCCCCGGGACCGGGATACCGGCTGCCTTCCCCGGCAGGCCGCCATGTAGACGCGCATGCGCTCTCCGGCTGATCCGGCCGTCAGCTCGCCGCCCCGGCAAAGATCGCCTGCTTCCGTGCTCGCCGCCGCATCGAGCAGCACGACGATCCGAAGACCAGGGTTAACACCCGGCGGCGCTTCGGCCAGAAGCGGGATCTGGTCGCCGATCCGCGCGGTGCGCATGGATTGAAGCAGGAGCGGCACGGCGGTTTCGCGCGGCTCAAGGAACGGAAGGTTCGGGAAGCTGACCGGGATGCCCCCCTGAGCGGCGGTGTAGCGCAGCAGGGCAGGGCTGTAGGAAGGCCCGACATCGACGTTGTTCACCAGCGGCGCGCCCGGGGTCTGCGCACAGGCCGTGAGCAGCAGGGCCGCGGCGCAAAGGAGGCCCTTGAGGGCGCTGATCTGTGAACGGATCGTCATGTCATGAAGATAGGCGGCCTGATGCTCCGCTCCAAGCCGCTTAGATGTCGATCTCCTCGACGAAGCGGGCGCGCTCCTGGATGAAGGCAAAACGCAACTCCGGCTTCTTGCCCATCAGTTGTTCAACGAGGTCGGCGGCGCGCTTCTGCTCTGCCGCGGGGTCCGCGTCGTCCGCTTCGACCACGGTGACACGCAGCAGGGTGCGGGTCTTCGGGTTCATGGTCGTTTCTTTAAGCTGCATGGGAGGCATTTCTCCCAAGCCTTTGAATCGGCTAATTTCTATCTTGCCGCGCCCCTTGAATCCGCTCTCCATCAATTCCTCCTTGTGGAGGTCGTCGCGGGCGTAGATGGAGGTTGTGCCCTGGGTCAGGCGATAGAGCGGCGGTTGGGCCAGATAGAGGCGGCCGGATTCGATGAGACCGGGCATTTCCCGGTAGAAGAAGGTCATGAGCAGCGAGGCGATGTGCGCGCCGTCGACATCGGCGTCGGTCATGATGATGACCCGCTCGTAGCGCAGCTTCTCGAGATCGAACTGCCCGCGCGTGCCGCAGCCCAGCGCCTGGGTCAGGTCGTTCAGCTCCTGGTTCTGCTTGAGCTTGTCGGAGGTCGCGCTGGCGACGTTCAGGATCTTGCCGCGCAGGGGCAGCACCGCCTGGGTGTCGCGGGTCCGCGCCTGCTTGGCTGACCCACCGGCCGAATCGCCCTCGACCAGAAAGATTTCCGTGCCGTCGGAGCGGTTGCGCGAGCAGTCGGCGAGCTTACCGGGCAGGCGCAGCTTCCGGCTGGTCGCGGTCTTGCGGTTCAGTTCCTTTTCCTGGCGGCGGCGCAGGCGCTCCTCGGCGCGCTCGATGGTCCGCTCCAGCAGGAGGCGGGCCTGCTCCGGGTCGCCCGAAAGCCAGTGCTCGAAGTGATCCTTGACGGTGCTTTCCACCAGACGCTGCGCTTCCGGGGTCGCCAGCCGCTCCTTGGTCTGGCCCTGGAACTGCGGGTCGCGGATGAAGACGGAGAGCAGGGACATGGCCCCGCCGAGCAGGTCTTCAGCCGTCACCTGCTGCGCCTTCTTGTTGCCGATCAACTCGCCATAGGCCTTGAGGCCCCGCAGCAGCGCCGAGCGCAGCCCCTGTTCGTGGCTGCCGCCCTCGGGCGTCGGGACGGTGTTGCAGTAGGAGTTCTGGAAGCCGTTCTCGTCGGCGGGCCAGGTGATCGCCCATTCGGCGCGTCCCCGGTCTCCGGGGAAAGCGGCTTCTCCGACGAAGGGAGCGGGCGTCAGCGAGCGGCGCTGGCCCAGCGAACTGGTCAGGAAGTCCTGCAGTCCGTTGGGGAAGTGCAGCGTCTCAGTGGCCGGGGTCGCATCGCCCTCCCGGATGAGGCTCTCCGCGCAGGACCAGCGGATCTCCACGCCCCGGAAGAGGTAGGCCTTGGAGCGCGCCATGCGGTAGAGACGCTGAGGCAGGAAACGCGCGCCGCTGCCAAAGATCTCCGGGTCGGGATGGAACAGGATCGTAGTGCCGCGCCGGTTCGAGACGGCGCCGGCGTTCTCCAGCTTGCCGAGCGGCTGGCCCTTGGAATAGGACTGGCGCCAGAGGGTCTTGTCGCGCGCCACCTCGACCGTCAGCTTGTCCGCCAGGGCGTTGACGACCGACAGGCCGACGCCGTGCAGGCCGCCGGAGGTGGCGTAGGCCTTGCCGCCGAACTTGCCGCCCGAATGGAGCGTGGTCAGGATCACTTCCAGGGCGGACTTGTTCTTGTACTTGGGATGCGGGTCCACCGGGATGCCGCGCCCGTTATCGCGCAGCACCACCGCGCCGTCCTCGCCCAACTCCATCTCGATTCGCGTCGCGTGTCCGGCGACGGCCTCGTCCATGGAGTTGTCCAGCAACTCGGCGACCAGATGATGCAGCGCGCGCTCATCGGTGCCGCCGATGTACATGCCGGGGCGGCGGCGCACGGGCTCCAGCCCCTCCAGGACCTCGATGTCCTTGGCGGAGTAGGCGTCGTCGGTTCGCGCTGCGTTCTGGAAGAGATCGGCCATGGCGGGCATTATAAATCCGCACCGGGCCGTAGCAAGCAAATGCTGTGGTGGATAAGTCCGATTTCCACTAGATATAGCCAATTCTCAGACAGTTACAGAAAAAGAGGTCAGCATGAACGCCAAAGCCGCACCACCGGAGGGGATCGAGCCTGCGCTCCGGACGCTCGCCATGCCGGGCGATGCGAATCCGAACGGCGACATCTTCGGCGGCTGGGTCTTGTCCCAGATGGACCTGGCGGGCGCCGTGCCGGCCGTGCGCCGGGCCCGCGGGCGCGTCGCCACCGTCGCGGTCGATGCGATGCGCTTCCACCGCCCGATCTTCATCGGCGATCTGGTGAGCTGCTATGCCTGGATCAAGGAGGAGGGGACAACCTCCGTCTCGGTCCATATCGAAACCTGGGCCGGGCACCGCGACAACGAACAGCCCGTCAAGGTCACCGAGGGCACCTTTGTCTACGTCGCCATCGACGAGCGCGGTAACAAGCGCGCCCTGCCGCCCGACCCGACCCGGACGCAGATCGCGTGAGGAGCGAGTCATGAAGTTGAGAAAATTCGTCCTGGCCGCCGCTCTAGCCTTTCCCGCATTCCCGGCGATGGCGGGCGATGTCGAGATCGTCGAGGCCGTCGCCTACGCCGATGCGGGCGGAACCTGGATGTTCGACGTCACCTTGAAGCATGGGGACACCGGCTGGGATCACTACGCCGATCAGTGGGAGGTGCTGGCGCCGGACGGCGGCGTGCTGGGCACCCGGACCCTCTACCACCCCCACGTCAACGAGCAGCCCTTCAGGCGCTCCTTGAGCGGTGTGCGGGTTCCCGAAGACCTCGATCACGTCATGATCCGCGCCCGGGACTCGCTGCATGGCCACGGGCCGGAGCTGTTCCGGGTGACGCTGCCCCGGTGACCTTGCCCCGGTGACCTTGCCCCGGTGACTAGGAAGGATTCTCAAGCCGTTTGATGGCGGGCGTCAGCATCTCGTCCACCGCCCGACGGCTTCCCAGCAGAGTGTAGTGGCCGCGATCCCAGAAATAGAGGCGGTCCCCTTCGCCGAAACGGCAGGTCTGCCGCTCACAGAACAGGGGCCAGGGATCGAGGAAGAGGGCGCCCTCGGACGCGGCGGCGACCGACTCGTTCAAACCTGGTTCCTGCACAGGCTGTCCGCTGCCGACGCTGCGTTCGGGCCCCATGTTTCCCCAGGCGAAGAGGGCTGGGACCCGAGCTGCGAAACTGGGCGATTGTCCGATCACGATCACCTTGAGACCGCGCTGCTTCAGCCAAGCGACTGTCTGGCTCAGCTCTTCGAGCCGATAACCCTCACCAAGCGCAGTGGTCCAGTCGGCTCCCAGAATGACTCCCTCGAAGCCACCTTGTTCCAAGAGGTCGCGGGCATGCTCGTTGTAGTCGACGCAGGTCTTGTTGGACGGCGGTTCGTAGGTGAAGCCGGGCGGGCAGGCGGACTTTGTATGCTCGACAAATGTGACCGGCAGCTGGTCGTCGCGCACAGTCAACCCCGGGCGGTAGTGGCCGAGGAAGGAATCACCCCAAAGCAGATAGCGGCTCTCTGAAGCGCCGGGGATGATGCAGTCCTCCAAACGCCAGTCGTCCGGCGTTTGGCGCTTGTTCTGCATGCAGCCGTCCATGGCGTAGTACTCACGCCCAGTCAAATCGAGGTCGGCGTAGCCGGCGGGCAGACGCTTGGGATAGCCCTCGAACTCCGTTGCGCGGACCGCATGGAAGACACAAAGAGCGATCAACAGCACGCCGCCGGCGTAGATCGACCTCCGGCCCGGCCAGCCCCGGCGTTTGCGAAAGGGTTGCTCGACGAAGCGCCATGACAGGGTCGAGATGACCACGGCCAGGGCCGCGGCGGTCAGGGATTCCCATGTCTCCAAGTCGCGCCCCAGCCAGAAGACCGGAAACACCAGCAAGGGCCAGTGCCAGAGATAAAGCGAATAGGAGATCTTGCCGAAGAAGACCCAGGGCGAAAGCCGCAGGAACCGCGAAGCCAATCCCTCCGCGCCGCCGAGTCCAGACCAGATGATCAGGCTGGCGCCCAGCACCGGCGGGACAGCGCCAATGCCAGGGAACGGCGTTTGCGGGTCATAGAAGACGATGGCGCCTAGGATCAAAAGCAACCCAAGGAGGCCCGTACAGTCTTTCATGCGCTGGCTGCCGGGCGCCGGAAAAAGGCCAAGCGCGATGCAGCTTCCCGCAAAGAGCTCCCAGGCCCGAGACGGCGCCAGGAAGAAATTCGCCTGCGGATCTATCGGGGCCAGAAGCAGACTGACCGCAAAGGAAGCGACACTCAGCCCCACGACCCAGGCACGCAGTGTCTTGAGGTTGCGCTTCAGCAGCAGGATCATCATCACCGGCAAGATGAGGTAGTACTGTTCCTCGACAGCGAGCGACCAGGTGTGGATCAGGGGTTCGGTATCCGCCGCGGCGGCGAAGTAATCCAGTTCCAGATAAAAGAAGATGTTGGAGACGAAGAGCGCGGCGCTCGCGGCGCTTTGCGCGAAGCGGATCAGGGCTTCCGGCTCGAACATCACCAGGGTGATCCAGACGCAGGCGCCAATCACCGTGAAGAGCGCGGGAAAGATGCGGCGGATGCGCCGCTCATAGAACCCGAGAATCGAGATGCGCCCTTCTCGATCATGCTCCTCAAGAAGCAATCGCGTGATGAGATAGCCCGAGATGACGAAGAAGACGTCCACGCCGACGAAGCCGCCGGAGACGGCGGAGAAGCCGGCATGGAAGAAAACCACCGGCAGAACGGCTACGGCGCGCAGCCCATCTATGTCGTCCCTGTAACGCATTGCCCGCCTAGATAGCCGAACCGTCGCGGGAAAGAACCAAAAAAAGTGCCTCTTGGCAGTGGTTTCCGCAAAAGCAAGGGCCGCCCCCGCAATAGGGACGGCCCAGCCTTCAAGAGTCTGAACTTACGCTACAGAAACTCGTCAGGAAGAGTAGTACATCTGGAATTCGATCGGGTGGGGAGCCTGCTCGAAGGCGTAGATCTCCTCCCACTTGAGCTCCATGTAGCCCTCGATCTGGTCCTTGGTGAAGACGTCGCCGCCGAGCAGGAACTCGTGGTCCTCGGCGAGCGCCTGGACGGCCTCACGCAGCGAACCGCAGACGGTCGGGACGTCCTTCAGCTCCTCGGGCGGCAGATCGTAGAGGTTCTTGTCCATGGCGTCGCCCGGGTGGATCTTGTTCTTGATGCCGTCGATACCCGCCATCAGCATCGCCGTGTAGGCCAGATAGGGGTTGGCGGTCGGATCCGGGAAACGGATCTCAACGCGCTTGGCCTTGGGGCTGGATCCGAAGGGGATACGGCAGGAGGCCGAACGGTTGCGGCTGGAGTAGGCCAGCAGGACCGGCGCCTCGAAGCCCGGCACCAGACGCTTGTAGCTGTTGGTGCTGGGGTTGGTGAAGGCGTTGATCGCGCGGGCGTGCTTGATGATGCCGCCGATGTAGAAGAGGGCCATCTCCGACAGACCGGCATAACCGTCGCCCGCGAACAGCGGCTTGCCGTCCTTCCAGATCGACTGGTGAACGTGCATGCCCGAGCCGTTGTCGCCGTAGACCGGCTTCGGCATGAAGGTTGCCGTCTTGCCGTAGGTGTGGGCGACGTTGTGCACGACATACTTATAGAGCTGCATGCCGTCGGCCATCTTGATCAGCGTGTTGAACTTGATGCCGAGCTCGTGCTGGGAGGGCGCCACCTCGTGGTGGTGCTTCTCAACTTCGAGACCCATCTCCTTCATCACCGTGACCATCTCGGCGCGCAGATCGGTTCCGGAATCGACGGGCGGAACGGGGAAGTAGCCGCCCTTGACGCCCGGACGGTGGCCGAGGTTGCCCTCTTCGAACTCGGTGCCCGAGTTGTAGGGACCTTCCTCGCTGTCGAAGCGGAAGAAGGAGTGGTTCATGTTGACGCCGAAACGCACGTCGTCGAACACGAAGAACTCGGCCTCGGGGCCGAAAACGGCGGTGTCGCCGATGCCACTGGACTGAAGGTAGGCCAGCGCCTTCTTCGCGGTGGTGCGGGGGTCGCGGTCATAGGGCTGACCGGTCGAGGGCTCCAGCACGTCGCAGAACAGGATCAGCTGCGGCTGCGCGGCGAAGGGGTCCATGACGGCGGTGGCGAGGTCGGGCTTCAGGCTCATGTCCGACTCGTTGATCGCTTTCCAGCCGGCGATCGAGGAGCCGTCGAACATGATGCCCTCTTCCAGCATCTCTTCATCGACGGTGTCGATGTGCTGGGCGACGTGCTGCCACTTGCCGCGGGGGTCGGTGAAACGGAAGTCGACGTACTTGACGTCGTTGTCCTTGATCATTTCCAGAATGGTCTTTGGGTCCGACATGATGGTTCCTCTTCAATTGGACGGTTGGTCGGTTGGCTCTAGCGGTGGGTGGAGGGCGCGGGCGCCCTCAAGTAACGAATGGTCCGGCGGATCAGACGGCTTCTGCGCCCCGCTCGCCGGTGCGGATGCGAATGGCTTCGTCGATCGTGGAGACGAAGATCTTGCCGTCGCCGATGCGGCCGGTCTGGGCGGCCTGTTGGATCGCCTCGACGGCGCGCTCGACGAGTTCGTCTTCTAAAACGACCTCGACTTTCACTTTCGGCAGGAAGTCCACGACGTACTCAGCGCCGCGATAGAGCTCGGTATGGCCTTTCTGGCGACCGAAACCTTTCGCTTCGATGACCGTGATGCCCTTGATGCCGACCTCGTGAAGGGCTTCCTTCACCTCGTCCAGCTTGAAGGGCTTGATGATCGCCTCGATCTTCTTCATGGCTTTATTCGCATCCTTCCAAAAAAACTCGCAAATCCCTCGGGCTGTCCCAAAGGGACGCAGCGTTGCCACCACGCCCTGACGCCTGAAAACATCTCAAAGGCTTGGGCCGCACTATGTCTCGTGCGGGAAGAAGCAAGAGCCGTGCCAACTTGGCATAAGACCGTCACAACAGAGACTTAGACGGTGGCGGCGCTTCCATATGAGCGGAGCCTCAAAGGGGCTGCACAAAAAAACGGCAGGTCAATGCCTCACAGTCGTGCAGGGGCGCGCCCTAGCGGGCTGCGATCCAGTCACCCATGCGGCCCACGGCCTCCTGGATGTTCTCCAGGGAGTTCGCATAGGAGAGGCGGAGAAAGCCTTCACCGCAGCGTCCGAAGGAGGTCCCGGCGATGGTCGCGACCCCGGCATCTTCCAGCAGACCCACCTCCATCTCCTTGGCCGTCAATCCGGTGGCGGAGATATTCGGGAAGGCATAGAAGGCGCCGCCGGGCTCCACGCAGCGGACCGAGGGCAGGGCGTTCAGGGCATCGACGAGCCAACGCCGCCGCTCGTCGAAGGCCCGGGCCATGTCATCGACGGAGTCCTGCGGCCCGTCGAGGGCGGCGATGCCCGCGTACTGGGTGGCCGCGTTGACGCAGGAATTGGAGTTGACGGCAAGGCGCGTGGCCCCCTCGACGAGGCTCTCGGGCCAAACGCCGAAGCCCATGCGCCAGCCGGTCATGGCGTAGGTTTTGCTCCAGCCGTCCAGGAGGATCAGCCGGTCTGCGATCTCGGGATAGCTGAGCAGGGAAACGTGCTCGCGCCCATCATAAAGCAGCCGGCTGTAGATCTCGTCGGACAGGAGGCAGACGTCCGGGTGGCGTTCCAGGCCCGCCACCAGCTTGTCGATCTCTTCCTTGGGCGTGACGCCGCCGGTCGGATTGGCCGGCGAGTTGATGATGATAAGGCGCGTGCGCTCCGTGATACGCCCGAGCAGCGCCTCGGCGGCGAAGGCGAATCCGTTCTTCTCCTCCAGCGGCAGCGGAACGGGCGTCGCCCCGGAAAAGCGGATCATGGATTGATAGATGGGGAAGCCCGGGTCGGGATAGATGATCTCGGCCCCCGGTTCGCCGAACATCAGGATCGCGAAGAACATGGTGACCTTGCCGCCCGGCACGATCACGACGCGGGCCGGATCGACTTCCACCCCGTAGCAGCCGTTCAGGTACCGTCCGACGGCCTCTCGCAACTCTGGGATGCCGTTGGCAGGGGTGTAGCCGTGATGACCGTCGCGCAGGGCCTTCACAGCGGCCTCCACCACGTGCTCGGGGGTCAGGAAGTCAGGCTGCCCGATGCCGAGGTTGACCACCGACCGGCCCTTGGCTTCCAGCGCCTTCGCACGTGCGAGCACCTCGAAGGCGGTCTCGGTTCCCAGGCGGCTCATGGCGGCGGCGGGTTTCAGCATCGGGGTCTCTCTCTGCGGCTTGAAAGCAGTGGCTCGAAAAGGCGGCGCCAGGATCGGCGCGAAGGCGAAGATAGGCCGAACGTCCGCTGTCCGCCAAGGTCCGAATGGAGGCTCCCCGAGACAACTTGACGCCACGCGCGCGAGGGCATACAACGCGAAACCTCAGCAGGAACGGGCCGACTTCTACCGTCTTCGCCCTTGTCCCGATGGTGGCTGTAGCTCAGTTGGTTAGAGCGCCTGGTTGTGGTCCAGGAGGTCGCCGGTTCAAATCCGGTCAGCCACCCCATTCTTCAATTCAGATTAGACGGCATCGCACGGTCCCAGCGCCCCGGGCCCAGCGCCCCGGGCCCAGCGCGCCCTCGGTCACTGTGCGGCAGCCGTGTCGCTCACCCGCGACGCCTCCTGCACCAGCGGCACGGTGATGGTCGCCTGGAGACCCGTCTCGCCATTCTTGAGGCTGAGGCCGCCTTCCATGTCGCGCAGGATTTCGCTGCTGATGGAAAGTCCCAGGCCCGTGCCTCGATCCGCGGGCTTCGTGGTGAAGTAGGGCTCCAAGGCCCGCTGGAGCAGGGCATCAGGCATGCCGCCGGCCGTATCTTCGACCAGCAGGCTGAGAAGATTATCGGTGCGGCAGAGTTCCACGGTGACTTTTCGCTCAGAGCCCGCGGGCAGCGCCTCCAACGCATCCGCGGCGTTGTTCAGCAGATTGAGCAGGACCTGCTCGAAGAGGATGGTATGCCCCCGCACCGGCAGAGGCTGTTGGGGCTGGCGCAGGCTGAGACGGATATCCGCGCGCTCGAAGCGATGCTGGATCAGCATCAAGGCGGCCTTCAGGCTCTCCCGGCTGTCGAAGACCTGGGTTTCGCCGTCGACCTTCCTGCCGAACATCCGCAGATGCTCGATCACGGCCCTGAGGCGGGCCGTGCTCGATGCGATCCGCTCCGCCTTGGAAAAGGCGTAGGAGCGCATCTCCTCGGCCGTGAAGTCCTCCTCCTTGAGCGTCTCCATCATGTTCTGGGCGATCATGTCCATGACGCTCAGGGGTTGCTTGAGCTCATGGGCGATGGAGGTGGATATCTCCCCCAGGGTCGCGAGCTTAGATGTCTGGATCGCCATCTGCTCGGCGACACGCTGCTTGCTGACGTCACGCGCCACGATCAGATATTCCGAGATGCGCTCAAGATCGTCGAAGACGGCACTGAGGGTTGCCTCGATCCAGCGGATCTCCCCATCGGCGGTGGTCAGGCGGCAGGCGAAGGCGGCGCTGCGTTGTTGCGGGGAAAGCTTCGCGTGAGCCGCCTCGATGTACTTACAGTCCTCCGGCGGGATCAATCTCGCCGGCCGTTCTCCGTAGAGTGTGTCCCTGTCGTACCCCACCATCTCCAGAAACGCGCCATTGGTGAAGGTCACTTGGAAATGGCGGTCGAGGCGGCAGATGCTCTCCGTCTGGCTTTCGACGATGCTGCGGTAGCGCTCCTCGCTTTCGCTCAAGGCCCGGCGGCTAGCGTTCAGTTGTTCGACCATCTCATTGAAACCGTTCACCAGCGGCTTCAGCTCCCGGTCTCCGATCTTCGGCATGTAAAGACCCGAGGTGCGGCCCTCACCGACGCAGCGCATGGCTTGGCGGAAGACGTCCAGAGGGGAGAGGATCGCGTTCACCTGACGGCGCGCCAGCATCCCCGCGAGCGCGATGGAGACCAGCAGGATCGGAAGCACGATGACGGCCGTGCTTTGGAACCACTGCGAGAAGCTTTGCAGGGCGGAGACCATGACCAGTTGGCCGACGAGTTCGGAATCCACCATGATCGGCGTACGCACGCTCAGGCGTCCGGCGTCCAATTGGTGCCCCTCGATCTCCAGCCCCATGCGGAGGTATTCCTTGTCCACGCCTTGGGGATAGGCGGCGAAGAGCGTGCCATCGGGCAGGAAGACGCCGGCCGCCGTCATGCCCGGGCGGCCTTCGAGCGAGTGCAGCACCTCCAGCGCCGCCGTGTCATTGCGGAACAGAACCGTGGCGCCGAGGTTCTGGCTGATCACCTTGGCGATGGCTTCTTCGGCGTTGATCGCGGAGCGGCGGTTCCCGTCGAACTGGACGTAGGTAAGCGTGATGGTGACGAGCAGCAGCGCGAGCACCACGGTCCCCAGGGAGGCCCGCTTCAGCTTCGAGTGGAGCGAGGGGGCGCTGGCCAAGCGGCTGCTGTCGAAGCGGCTCACGGCTGCCTCCCGTCGCCGTGGCCGGGCAGGCTGCCCATGCGCATCAGCGATTGGGCGAGCTGGATTCCGCACTCGACCAGCATCGGTTGGTTGAAGCGGAAGAAGGCGTTGTCTTCGTTGAGTATCAGTTCGAACGAGCCGCCCTCCGCGGCGAAGCCGGGGGTGTCGCCGACATAGGCGATGGGATGGTCGGCCCGCCCGGCATGGTGACGCCGGAAGACCGCCATGTCCTCGCTGGAGAAGAAGGCGACCTGACAGGACTCCAGGTGAACCAAGTCTTCCGATTCACGCAGGATGACGCCGCGCCCGTTTATCGGCGTGGCGGCATTTGCATAGTCTTCCGGCAAGACCACGTGGCCGGGGCGCGCGCAGACGACGGTCGGCGCTTCCTTGTCCGCGTAGGCCGCATCGGGCCAGTAGGAGAACCGCATGAGGTTTACGATCGCCCAGCCGCGCACGACGGGCGCGGTGCTCCCCCCGGCTTTCGCATAGGCAACCGATACAAGGCCCGTCAGAGATATCAACACCAGGCTGGCGAAGACCCCGTGGCGGGCCATCTGTCTCGAGGTGCTGGTGCGGGCTCGCTTCATGTGCCGGCCGCCGCAGCGGCGGTCAATCCTGACCGCCGCCCAGCTCCTCGATGTCGGGGGTGAAAAGATATCCGCGGCTTCTGACCGTCTTGATCATCTGCACGCCCTCGCGTTCGTCCTCCAGCTTCTTGCGCAGCCGGGCGACCAGGTTGTCGATGCTGCGGTCGAGCGGCGACCACTTCCTGTTGTAGACGTTCTGCAACAGGTTATCGCGGCTCAGAAGCTGGCCCGGATGATTGAGGAACGCCTCCAGCAGCATGTATTCAGCAGTGGTCAGATCGACGTAATCGCCTTTGGGCGTCATGACGCTGCGGCTGCGTCCGTCGACGTTCCAGCCGAGGAACTTCCACTGCTTGTTGGAGGTGCGCTGGGGCACGGTGCTGGCGATCGCGTGGCGTCGCATGACGGCCTTGATGCGCGCCTGCAACTCCCGGAAGTCAAAGGGCTTGCTGATGTAATCATCCGCTCCGATCTCAAGCCCCACCACGCGGTCGATAACATCGTCGCGCGCGGTGATGATGATGATCGGCACGTTGGAGCGACCCCGGACTTCGCGGGTCAGCGCGATCCCGTCGTCCCCGGGTATCGTCAGGTCCATCAGAATGACATCGAAGGGCAGGCGGTGGCCGCCGCCATGCAGCAGACGTCCATCGGGATAGGCCGTAACCTCATATCCCTGGCGCGTCAGGTACTCGGCGAGTTCGCTGCGCAGGTCTTCGTTGTCCTCAATTAGAAGTAAGCGGTTGAGCGACTCGCTGCTCTGTTCCTCGCGGCTTCGGTACCCGCCGTCACGGGCTTCCACGACAGTCTCACTGGCTGGCACGTCATAGGCTCCTTTCACCCTCGAACCGCTGGCGCACGCCGGACGGCTTGTTAGACCCCCAATGGTGAGGCCTTGATAGGCGCTTCTCCGCCGACCGGCCTTCTCATCCCGCCTGTTTCCAACCTTGTAAGACCCGGGTATTCGCGTAATCTGCTGCAAAGGGTCGATCGGCCAGACGGGTGTTATCGAGCAGTGAATCTGCTCTTATTAGTAATCGTTCGCAGACTAGCAAGTTTCGCTTATTGTGAAAATAGAAAATTCTCATAAGGGTACGATAGCGAAAGTTATCCTTAACCTTAAGGTTGCAGTCTGTACCTGTGGAGAGAATCAGGAGGAGCCTTCCCCTATGACCGGACGTTGGCAGCTGTTGGCGCGACGCTTCGGGCTGGTGGCCTTCGTATTCTTCTTCGGCCTCGGCATGGTCGCGAGCGACCTGCGCGCGCAGACCTACGAGGCGGGCTTGCGCGCCTTCAACCAGGCCCAATACGACCGGGCGGAGGCTGAGTGGCTGCCGCTGGCGCGCAGCGGCGATCTGAGATCCCAATACGCGTTGGCCGTGCTCTACGAGAAGCGGGGCGGTCGCGATCCCGCCTTCCTGGAGCAGGCGGCCGAGTGGTACCGCCGGGCCGCCGAACAGGGCCATCCGGGCGCGCAGACCAACTACGCGAGCCTCCTGGCCCAAGGCGCTGGCGTGGCGAAGGACCAACCCCTGGCGGTGCATTACTGGCAACTGGCGGCCCGGCAGGACAACCTGCTGGCGCAGTACAACCTCGGCCTCGCCTACTACCGGGGAGAGGGCGTGGTGCCGGATGCGACTCGCGCCCTTGGCTGGTTCCGACGGGCCGCCGATGCTGGAATGGCGGACGCACAGTTCGCCATGGGGCAGATGAACGCCCTGGGAGTCGGCACCGCCCGCAATCCTGGCCGCGCCCTCACGTGGTTCGCCCTGGCCGAAGCGCAGGGGCACAACGATGCCGGGCGGCAGGCTCAGCGCTTGCGCGAAGAGGGCGTGGTCGCGGCAGCGCCCGGCACGCCGCTGCCCGTAGCCGAGGACGCGGAGGTGCCGCCGGTGGCGGAAACCGCAGAACGCCCACCAGCGATTGAGGAAGAGGCCGACGCCGCCGAAGCGCCGACCGGGACCGCCCCAGCGGCGGCAGCGTCCGAGGCCGACCCGGAGCCAGCCACCGAAGTCGCCACTGCACCCGCCACTGCACCCGCCGCCAAGCCGGAGACCCTTTCGGAGCCTGAAAAAACCGAGAGCGGGGTGGGGCTGCTATGGCTGGGCAGCTTCGCCGAGCGCGCGGAAGCCGAGACCTTCAAGGACAAGACCATCGCGCTCTATGGCGCGCGCTTCGCGGAACGGCCCTTGCAGGTTGAGCCCGCTGGCGAAGGGCGCTTCCGGGTGATGGTGGCCGGATTGCCCGATAGCGAGGCGGCGCTTGCGTTCTGCCGCACCCTGAAGCGCGACATCGAAAACGCGTTCTGCGCCGTGCTTCAGCCCTGATTGCACGCACGCAGCGCGCTCTCGACCGCAGCGCCCCACCGTCCTACTGTTGCCTTCTTGCTTCTGTTTTCGGGGACGACGGGGAGGGACCATGCCGACCATCAAGGAACGCCTGAAAGACGGGCAGCGCACCCTCGGCTGCTGGCTGGGACTCTTCAATCCCATCGCCGCCGAGATCGTGGCGCTCTCCGGTTACGATTGCGTCGTGATCGACATGGAACATGGCGCGGGAAGCTATCTCGAAGCGATTCCCCTGCTTCAGGCGATCAAGGGAACCTCTTGCGCTCCGCTGGCCCGCGTGCCGTCCAACGAGCCGGTCTCGATCAAGAAGACCCTCGACCTGGGGGTCGAGGGCATCATCATCCCCAACGTCAGCAGCGTCGCCGAGGCCGAGGAGGCGCTCAGGTCTTGCCGATACCCGCCGCAGGGGATTCGCGGCAACGCCGCCGGTTTGGTCCGCGCGTCCGACTATGGTCTGCGGGCCGAGGACTATCAGAAGACCGCCAACGACGACCTTCTGGTGATCCTCCAGATCGAAAGCGCCAAAGGTCTGGAGAACGTCGAGGCAATAGCGGGTGTGCCGGGCGTGGATATGCTCTTCATCGGCCCCTCCGATCTCTCCTCCACGATCGGGCACCACGGCGATCCGGGGCATGGCGAGGTGGCCGAGGCCATTGCGCGCATTGAACGCGCGGCGGCCTCCGCCGGCGTTCACATCGGAAGCATCCTGCTGCGGGGGCGCAGCGCCGCCTCCATGGCGCGCGATGGCTACGCCTTGGTCGTGGCGGACTCGGACATCACCCTGCTTCGGCGTGGCGGCTGTCAGTCGGTAGAGGCCTTTCGTAGCGATAGCTGAGCGCTGAGCGGAGCCGGAAAAACGAAATGATGCAGTCCGGGCTGGAACTTTTGACCGTCGAGCAGATGGGGCGCGCAGACCGCTTGGCAATCGAGGCGGGCGTTCCCGGGGAGCTTCTGATGGAAAACGCAGGGCGCGCGGTGGCGGACGCCCTTTGCGAGCGGGCGCCCTGTGGCGCGGTCCTGGTGCTCTGCGGCCCCGGCAACAACGGCGGGGACGGTTTCGTTGCAGCGCGCCATCTGGCGGAGCGGGGCTGGCGCGTGCGCCTGGCGCTGTTCGGTCCGCGCGAGGCGCTCAAGGGAGACGCCGCCCTGCACGCCCAGCGTTGGACGGGTGAGGTGCTGTCAATCGAGGACGTCGAGCCCCAAGCGGAAGAGGCGGTGATCGATGCTCTCTTCGGAGCGGGTCTCAGCCGGCCTTTGGAGGGCGCCGTCGCGGCGCTGGTCGGCAAGCTGAACGCGCTGCCGGGTTTGAAACTCGCCGTCGACGTGCCGAGCGGCGTGAGCGGCGACAGCGGGGCCGCGCTCGGCGGACTCGCACTTGAAGCCGATGTGACCGTGACCTTCTTCCGGAAGAAACCGGGTCACCTGCTACTGCCCGGCCGGCTGCTCTGCGGTGAGCTGCTGCTCGCCGAGATCGGCATCCCGGCGGAGGCGCTTGAGACGATAGCGCCTCAAGTGGCCGAGAACGGGCCGGCGCTCTGGCGCTCCGGCTTCCCGGTGCGCGGGCTGGCGGACAATAAGTATAGTCACGGCCATCTCCTTGTGCGCGGCGGCGCGGGCAGTGGCGCGGCCCGTCTCGCAGCCCGGGCGGGTCTGCGCATCGGCGCGGGGCTCGTCACCCTCGCGGGTCCGGCCGCGCTGCATCCGCTCTACGCGCTCTCGGGCGCCGCTGTGATGCTGGCGCGGGACGATGCGCGTGGCGATTGGCGCGACCTCCTGCGCGACCGACGGCGCAACGCCTGTCTGGTCGGCCCCGGCAATGGGGTGGGGGAGGCGAGCCGCGCCGCCTGCCTGGATGCGCTGGCCGAGGACCGCGCTTGCGTCTTCGACGCCGATGCCCTCACCAGCTTTCGGCAGGATCCGGACGCACTTTTCTCCGCAATTGCGGGGCCTGTGGTGCTAACGCCCCATCAAGGGGAGTTCAGCCGTCTCTTTCCTGACCTGGGGGAGGAGGACAAGCTGAGCCGCTGCCGGTCCGCCGCCGCACGGAGCGGCGCCGTTGTGCTGCTCAAGGGAGCGGACAGCGTGATCGCCGCGCCGGACGGCCGGGCCGCTATCAACGCGAATGCGCCCGCATGCCTTGCCACGGCGGGCAGCGGTGACGTGCTTGCTGGGATGATCGCCGGCCTGCTGGCACAGGGGATGCCGCCTTTCGAAGCGGCGGCGGCGGGTTGCTGGTTGCAGGGAGAAGCCGGCGCCGCCTGCGGTCCCGGACTGATCGCGGATGACCTGATAGAGGCGATTCCGGGATTGCTTGCAGGCCTGTAAACATCAGCTTTCGCTTAACCTGCCATTAATCCGCCCCAGTCTACCGTTTCAGGACGGCAATCGCGATGAGTTGCCGCCATGATTATCTTAGCGTGAGAAAGGGGACGGCAGTTGCAACTCTTTGCTTTCCCGCATATAGTCGAGACTGAAGCGCCGGGTCAGCGATCGGAAATCGGTCGTGAAGAGAAGGCCAAAGGGTCCGCCCGGTACGCTTCTCAGTTTGGGGCCAAGCTCTGGGGGCAGGGTGGCTTTATGGGTGCTCAGGAACGAGTTTCGACATTCTTCCGGAAACCATCGCCCGACGATGGCGTGCAGCCTGGCTCGCGTTTCCGGTTCTGCGGCCAGAAGATCACGGAAACCGCCGAAGTCATCGCGCTGATCAAAGACGAGATGGGCATCCCGCACGTCCGCTTCCGCGTGACCATCCAGGCGCCCTACCAGCGCCCCTTCGTGGACGGTCCGCGCACGCTCAATCTGAAGAGCTTCCGGGAGCGTTATTGCGAGGCCGTGGTCGCCTGATTCCGCCGGCCGAAGCCCGGCCTGCCTCCAGTCCTGTTAAGATCGCAGAAGAAAGCCTCTCTGGCGCAGTTGCCAGAGGGGCCGTCTTTGTTGTACACCGCGCACCTCGCAAAGAGTTGCGGGCGTGGCGGAATTGGTAGACGCGCTGGATTTAGGTTCCAGTGGAGAAATCCGTGGGGGTTCAAGTCCCTCCGCCCGCACCACAACTCTTTGCCGTCCGGCCGCCGATTATCGCGACGAATGTGATTGAGGCGCCGACGTGACGACCGTGGACACGAAGACCGTGGACGCGAAGACCGTGTTTGAGATTTGAATTTGGACCAAGAAAGGCCGGGCCCTGTCATGCAGGTACAAGAGATCAGCACCGAAGGCTTGAAGCGCGAGTTCTCGGTAACAATCAGCGCCAAGGACATCGACGAGAAGGTCGAGAGCCGTTTGGAAGAGGTCGGCAAGACGGTCAAGATGCCGGGCTTCCGTCCCGGCAAGGTGCCGCTCAACCTCTTGAAGAAGCGCTACGGCCAGGCCGTGATGGGCGAGGTTTTGGAGCAGGCGGTCAACGACAGCTCCCGCCAGGCGCTGGATGAGCGCGGCCTGCGCCCGGCCATGCAGCCGAAGATCGAGGTCACGAAGTTCGAAGAGGGCGAGGATCTCGAATACAAGATGGAGATCGAGCTGCTGCCCGATTTCACGCCCATGGACTTCTCCAAGCTGGAGCTCGAGCGCGTCACCGTTGAGGTGCCCGACGGCGAGGTCATGCAGGCGATCGAGAACCTGGCCGCGAACTACCGCGACACCAAGCCTCTGGAAAAGGACCGCCCGGCCAAGAAGGGCGACACCCTGATCCTCGACTTCGACGGGTCGGTCGACGGCAAGAAGATGCCGGGCATGGCCGGTCAGGATCATGCCTTGGAGCTGGGGTCCAACCGCTTCATCGAAGGATTTGAAGACCAGCTGATCGGCGCCAGCAAGGGCGACGAGCTGACCGTGAACGTCACCTTCCCGAAGGAGTACATGAACGACGAGCTGTCCGGTAAGGACGCCGTCTTCGAGGTGAAGGTGAAGGACATTCAGGAAACCTTGCCGCAGCCCATCGACGATGAGCTGGCGAAGAAGTTCGGCGAAGAGTCCCTGGCGACCCTGAAGGACCGCGTGCGCGAGCAGATCGCGGGCGACTACGCCGGCGTCACGCGCTCCAAGTTGAAGCGTCAGCTGCTGGACAAGCTGGCCGAGGGCCACGATTTCCCCGTGCCGGCAGGCATGTTGGAGAGCGAGTTCGAGGTGATCTGGCGTCAGGTCCAGCAGGACAAGGAAAAGGGTGAGCTCGATCCGGAAGACGCGGACAAGGATGACGAGACCCTGCAGCAGGAGTACCGGGATATCGCCGAGCGCCGTGTGCGTCTTGGCCTGGTCCTCTCCGAGGTTGGCCGCATCAACGCGATCGAGGTAACTCAGGACGAGTTGAACCGCGCCCTTCTGCAAGAGGTGCAGCGCCACCCCGGTCAGGAGCGCGAGGTCTTCGAGTTCTTCCAGAAGACGCCCGAGGCCATGAACAACCTCCGCGCGCCCGTCTTTGAGGACAAGGTGATTGATTTCATCACCGAACTGGCCCAGGTGACGGACCGCAAGATTTCGCCCGAAGATCTGCGCAACGAACTGGACGCGGAGATGAAGGCCGGCGAGAAACCCGCCAAGAAGGGCGGCGCCAAGAAGGCCCCGGCCAAGAAGGCGGCCTCCAAGAAGGAGGCGGCCGATAAGGCGCCAGCCAAGAAGCCAGCTGAGAAGAAAGCCGCGGCGAAGAAACCGGCCGCCAAAAAAACTTCCGCCAAGAAGTCTGGCGAAGCCTGATCCAAGGGCTTAAATGAGAAGAGGCGGGCCAAGCGGGGCGACGACACATCAGGCGACAGGAAGAGAGAGCATGACGGACCAAGGCGACGAGCTTCAGATGAACTACCTGGTTCCCATGGTGGTCGAGCAGACCAACCGCGGGGAGCGTTCCTACGACATCTACTCGCGCCTCCTGAAAGAGCGGATCATCTTTCTGACCGGTCCGATCAACGATGCGGTGGCGAGCCTGATCTGCGCCCAGCTGCTTTTCCTCGAGTCCGAGAACCCGGACCGGGACATCTCCTTCTACATCAACTCACCGGGCGGCGCCGTGACGGCGGGTCTGGCGATCTACGACACCATGCAGTACATCCGCCCGCCGGTGTCCACCGTCTGCGTCGGACAGGCGGCCTCGGCGGGATCCCTGCTGCTCTGCGCCGGTGCCAAGGGCAAGCGTTATGCGCTGCCGAACGCGCGGGTCATGGTTCACCAGCCCTCCGGCGGGTTCCAGGGGCAGGCCACGGACATCGAGATTCACGCCCGCGAGATCCTTTCGATCCGCGCCCGGCTCAACCAGATTTACGTCGATCACACCGGCCAGCCCATCGAGAAGATCGAGGAAGCCATGGAGCGCGACCGCTTCCTGGCGCCGGACGAAGCGGTGGCCTTCGGCTTGATCGACGAAGTGGTGACGAATCGTCCCAAGGCGCCAGGTGAAGAGACCGGCGGCAAGGGCGAGAAGAAGGACGCGTGACGCAGGGTCCGCGAGGAACCGCCCTTCAACTGCCGGAAACTCCCATCGGCGGATCGGAAGAAACGAGCGCTGCCCTTGTCTTTCAGGGGTATCGCCCGATTTTTCGTTGTGCGGTTTCGAATGACTTGTCTAACATGACAATTGTGCTGGAACGCTAAGTGACGAGGCCATGACTAAAAGCACCGGAAGCGATTCCAAGAATACTCTTTACTGTTCTTTCTGCGGAAAGAGTCAGCATGAAGTTCGTAAACTCATTGCGGGCCCGACGGTCTTTATTTGCGATGAATGCGTCGAACTCTGCATGGACATCATCCGCGAGGAGAGCAAGTCCGCTCTTCCGAAAACCGGCGATGGCGTGCCTTCGCCCGGCGACATTTGCGGGGTTCTGGACGACTACGTGATCGGTCAGGGGCAGGCGAAACGGGTTCTCTCGGTCGCGGTCCACAACCACTACAAGCGCCTGGCGCATGGCCAGAAGCACAACGACGTGGAACTGGCCAAGTCGAACATCCTGCTGGTCGGGCCCACAGGTTGCGGCAAGACGCTGCTGGCTCAGACGCTGGCGCGCATCCTCGATGTGCCCTTCACCATGGCCGACGCCACCACGCTGACCGAGGCGGGCTATGTCGGCGAGGACGTCGAGAACATCATCCTGAAGCTGCTGCAGGCCGCGGACTACAATGTCGAGAAGGCGCAGCGCGGCATCGTCTACATCGACGAGGTCGATAAGATCAGCCGCAAGTCCGACAACCCCTCGATCACCCGTGACGTGTCGGGCGAGGGCGTTCAGCAGGCGCTGTTGAAGATCATGGAGGGCACTGTCGCCTCCGTGCCGCCGCAGGGCGGGCGCAAGCATCCGCAACAGGAGTTCCTGCAGGTCGACACCACCAACATCCTCTTTATCTGTGGCGGCGCCTTCGCGGGACTGGAGAAAATCATCGCTGGGCGCGACAAGGGCTCCTCCATCGGCTTCGGCGCCGAGGTCAAGGGGCCCGACCACCGCTCGACGGGTGAAATCCTGAAGGGCGTGGAGCCGGAGGATCTCTTGAAGTTCGGCCTGATCCCGGAGTTCGTTGGACGCCTGCCGGTGGTCGCGACCCTGGAAGATCTGGACGAGGCCGCGTTGATCGAGATTTTGACCCAGCCCAAGAACGCCCTGGTCAAGCAGTACCAGCGCCTCTTTGAGATGGAGAACGTGAAGCTGGAGTTCAGCCACGATGCGCTCGAGGGGATCGCTCAGCGCGCCATCGCGCGCAAGACCGGCGCGCGGGGTCTGCGCTCCATCATGGAGGGCATTCTGCTCGATTCCATGTACGAGCTGCCGTCTCTCGAAGGCGTCGAGGAAATGGTGATCAATCGCGAGGTGGTTGAGGGGCGCGCCAAGCCGCTCAGCATCTATGCCGACCGTCGCGACGACGTCGGCAGCAGCGCCTGATCCGGCCGCCCTGGCGAACCGGCCGTTTCAAGAACTGCGCCCTTGAACAAGGGGTGCTATCTGCCCAATTTGTTCTTTGACCGCGCTGGTTCGTCTTTTCTTTAGAGAACTGGCGTATTCCGGGAATCGTTGCCCATGTTGGGGATGGTTTGACCCGGACAAGGAATGCTGTTGAAAGGGGACATATGTCTGATCTCGCCAAAGGCGCCGTCTTCCCCGTCCTTCCCCTGAGGGACATCGTGGTTTTCCCGCACATGATCGTGCCGCTCTTCGTGGGCCGCGAGAAATCCGTGCGGGCGCTGGAAGACGTGATGAAGGATGACAAGCAGATCCTGCTCGTCACCCAGAAGAACGCCGCCCAGGACGATCCGCAGCCCGAAGACCTCTACGAGGTGGGCACCATCGGAACGATCCTGCAGTTGCTGAAGCTGCCCGATGGCACCGTGAAGGTGCTGGTCGAGGGCAGCCACCGCGCCAAAATCGTTTCCTACGGAGAGAATCCGGAGTTCTTCCAGGCCTCGGCTGAGGTGTTGGAGGAAGAGCGCGCCGATGAGCGCGAGCTGGACGCGCTCGGCCGCACGGTCGTGGGCGAGTTCGAGCAGTACATCAAGCTCAACAAGAAGATCCCGCCCGAGGTTCTCTCCTCGGTCAATCAGATCGAAGAGCCGAGCAAGCTGGCCGATACGGTCGCTTCGCACCTCAACCTCAAGATCGCCGAGAAGCAGGAGCTTCTGGAACTGCGCGCCGTCGCCGACCGTCTGGAGAAGGTCTACTCCTTCATGGAGAACGAGATCGGCGTGCTGCAGGTGGAAAAGCGCATCCGCAACCGCGTCAAGCGGCAGATGGAGAAGACCCAGCGCGAGTACTATCTGAACGAACAGCTAAAGGCGATCCAGAAGGAGCTGGGCGAGGGCGAGGACGGCAAGGACGAACTCGGCGAGCTCGAAGAGAAGATCCGCAAGACGCGTTTCTCCAAGGAAGCCCGCGACAAGGCCCAGGGCGAGCTGCGCAAGCTGCGCAACATGAGCCCCATGTCGGCCGAAGCCACGGTGGTGCGCAACTACCTGGACTGGCTGGTGGGCATCCCCTGGAAGAAGCGCACCAAGACGCGTAACGACCTGAAGATCGCTCAGGAGATCCTGGACCGCGATCACTACGGTCTGGAGAAGGTCAAGGAGCGCATCCTCGAGTATCTCGCCGTTCAGGGCCGCATGAAGAAGGTCAAGGGGCCGATCCTCTGCCTCGTCGGACCTCCGGGCGTCGGCAAGACCTCCCTCGGCAAGTCCATGGCGGAGGCCACGGGCCGCAAGTTCGTCCGCATCTCGCTGGGCGGCGTGCGCGACGAGGCCGAGATCCGCGGACACCGCCGGACCTACATCGGCTCGCTTCCGGGCAAGATCGTCCAGGGCATGAAGAAGGCCGGGAAATCCAACCCGCTGTTCCTGCTGGACGAGATCGACAAGCTCGGCAACGACTTCCGCGGCGACCCCTCGTCGGCCCTGCTCGAGGTCCTGGACCCGGAGCAGAACGGCACCTTCAACGATCACTACCTGGAGGTCGACTACGACCTCTCGGACGTGATGTTCATCACCACGGCCAACACGCTGCGCATGCCGCAGCCGCTGCTGGACCGCATGGAGGTGATCCGCATCCCCGGCTACACCGAGGATGAGAAGGTCGAGATCGCCAAGCGTCACCTGCTGGATAAGCTGATCGCCAACCACGGCTTGAAGAAGTCCGAGTGGTCGATCACGGACGAGGCCCTGCGCCAGTTGATCCGCCTCTACACCCGTGAGGCGGGCGTGCGTAACCTTGAGCGCGAGCTCGCCAATCTGGCGCGCAAGGCGGTCAAGGAGATCGCGCTGGAGGAGCATGACTCCGTGGAGGTCACGCCGGAGAACCTCGACAAGTACGCCGGCGTGCCGCGCTACCGCTCGTCCGAGGCCGAGAAGGAAGACATCATCGGTGTCTCGACCGGACTGGCCTGGACCGAAGTGGGCGGGGAAATCCTGCAGATCGAAGCCGTCACCGTTCCCGGCAAGGGCCGCGTCAGCTCGACCGGCAAGCTGGGCGACGTGATGAAGGAATCGATCCAGGCCGCCGAGTACTACATCAAGAGCCGCGCGATCGAGTTCGGCATCAAGCCGACGCTGTTCGACCGCAAGGCGATCCACGTCCACGTTCCCGAGGGCGCCACGCCCAAGGACGGCCCCTCGGCCGGCACCGCCATGGTGACCGCCATCGTGTCCGTCCTGACCGGCATTCCGATCCGAAGCGAGGTCGGCATGACGGGCGAGATCACCTTGAGGGGCCGGGTCCTCGCCATCGGCGGCTTGAAGGAAAAGCTGCTGGCGGCGCTGCGGGCCGGCATCAAGACCGTGATCATCCCCAAGGAGAACGAGAAGGACTTGGCGGATATCCCCGAGAACGTCCTCAAGGAGTTGACCATCAAACCGGTCGATACCGTGGACGAAGTCCTCAAGATCGCGCTCACGGAGGCTCCGACTCCGATTGAGTGGACCGAGGAGGATGAGCTCGAAAGGGCCGCTTTGGCGAAGGACGGGGGCGACCACAAAGAGGTTGTCACCCACTAACCACCCGAGTCGCGTGGGAAATCCGCTGAAACTGGCGGTTTTCCCACGCTTTCCACAGCTTCGCGCGTTGACGCGGCTGAATCCCCGCCGGTAAAATCTACGGGTCTGAAGCGGTTTTCGCTTTGTTAGATTCCAAAAGACACCCGCAGCTTTATTGGAAGGGGGGTTCGACGTGAACAAAAACGATCTGATTTCCACCGTCGCGTCCGGCACCGGTCTCTCGAAGGCCGACGCCGCAAAGGCCGTTGACGCGGTTTTCGATTCCATCACCGGTGCTTTGAAGTCCGGTGACGATGTCCGGCTGGTCGGCTTCGGCAACTTCGCCGTCAGCCAGCGCGCCGCCTCCGAGGGCCGTAACCCGCGCACCGGTGAGAAGATCCACATCCCGGCCTCCAAGCAGCCGAAATTCAAGGCTGGCAAGGCCCTGAAGGACGCCGTCAACTAAAACGAGCGTCGACCAGGTTTCAAGAAAACGGCTGTTGCGACGGGAAACCGCGCAACGGCCGTTTTTCTTTCAAGGTTTTTGCGGTAGAAGAGCGGCGCTGCGGCATTCGCACCGCTAAACGGGTGCGATGGTTCCGCCGAGATGGGCGGTTAGCTCAGTTGGTAGAGCATCTCGTTTACACCGAGAGGGTCGGCAGTTCGAGCCTGTCACCGCCCACCACCTTCCAGCCCAAACCATTCCAAATATGCGAATATTAATATAAGCTCCTCCTACAATAGAAAAATCTTGGGAGGAACTCAGATGACACTCGCCATGAAACTGTTATCCGCTTTGACCCTCGTGGCACTCGTGGCTTTCCCGGCTGGTCAAGAGGCCGCCGCGGAGGGCTACGGCAAGCAGAAGGTCGTCTATCACATCAACTATCCGGGTGGTGAGGGCGACAAGGCCTACAAGGGCGCCATGCGGAACATTCAGAACCACATCAATGCCGTGGGCGCGGAGAACCTCGACCTGAAGGTGGTGCTCCATGGCAATGGCGTTGGTCTTCTCATGAGCGCCAAGAGCGACGACACGCTCCAAACCACGGTCGCCTCGCTCAAGGGTCAGAATGTCGGTTTCTATGTCTGCAACAACACGCTGACCGGCCGCAACATCAGCTACCAGAACGACCTCTACGATGTCTGGGACCAGGACATCGTGCCCTCGGGCGTGGCCGAACTCTCCCATCTGCAGCAGCAGGGCTATACCTACATCAAGCCCTAAGCTTCTTTTCCCGCCTCCAGGACGAGCGATCACCTCTCCACTTCGGCGGAGAGGTGATTTTCCTGACCCCTAGTCCTCGCGGGGGGTGGGGCCTGTTCCCGCGATCTATCCCTTCTTCAAAGCAAGCGTCTGAAATAGACTTCTTGAGCGGGGTTTCGAAAGGCCCTGATGCCGGAATGGGAAGGTGAGATGCCGAACGAGAAAGTCGAGACACTGGTGGTGGGCGGCGGACAGGCCGGCTTGGCGATGAGCAAGCATCTCAGCCGCCAGGGGCTTTCCCATCTGGTTGTCGAGCGCTCCCGGATCGCCGAGCGTTGGCGCAGCGGGCGCTGGGATTCCCTGGTCGCCAACGGCCCGGCCTGGCATGACCGTTTCCCGGACAGGGAGTTCTCCGTGACCGGCCCCGACGGCTTTCCGCCGAAGGACGAGATCGCGGACTACTTCGAGGCCTATGCCGAGCAGATCAAGGCGCCGATCCGCTGCGGCGTGGAGGTGACGCGGGTTCAGCGCAAGGCGGGCGAGGCAGCCTTCACCGTCGAGACGTCGGACGGTGTGATCGAGGCCAGGAACCTGGTCGCCGCGACCGGGCCTTTCCAACGCCCGATCATTCCCCCGATCGTGCCTGAAGAGGCAGGCCTCCTGCAGATCCATTCCTACAACTACCGGAATCCGGCCCAGCTGCCCGAGGGGGCGGTGCTGGTGGTGGGCGCCGGGTCGTCGGGCGTCCAGATCGCCGATGAACTGCTGAGAGCGGGCAGGCCGGTATACCTCTCCGTCGGCCCGCACGACCGCCCGCCCCGGCGCTACCGCGGCAAGGATTTCGTTTGGTGGCTCCGGGTTCTCGGCAAGTGGGAGATCAAGGCGCTGGAGCCCGGCATGGAGCATGTCACCATCGCCGTGAGCGGCGCGCACGGCGGGCAGACCGTCGACTTCCGGCGCCTCGCCGCGCGCGGCATGACGCTCCTTGGCCGGACCGACGCTTGCAAGGAGGGCGTCCTGAGCTTCGCCCCTGATCTCGCGCGCAACATCGCCCAGGGTGACGCCAACTACCTCTCGCTGCTGGCCGAGGCGGATGACTATGTCGCACGCCAGGGCCTCGATATGCCGGAGGAACCTGAGGCCCACGAGATCGGCCCGGACCCGGCTTGCATGACCAACCCGATTTTGACGTTGGACCTTGCAGAGGCCGGTATCACCTCGATCATCTGGGCGACGGGCTACGCCCTCGACTTTGGCTGGCTCGATCTAGACGTCTTCGATGAAAGCGGCAGACCCAGGCATAGGCGCGGCGTCTCGGTCGAGCCGGGGCTCTATTTCCTGGGCTTGCCGTGGCTGTCCTGCCGGGGCTCGTCATTCATTTGGGGCGTTTGGCCCGATGCGGAGTATCTGGCGGGTCATATCGCCGCGGGAGGAAAGACCAATGTCGCATAGCGCAGCGGCTCCTTCATGGGCAGCGGGAGGGATAGGACGACATGCCGCAGCGTGACAACGGCGGGGGTTTCTCCTTAAAGCCCCGGGAATGGGCGGTGCTTCTTTTCACGCTCGGCTATGTCGGACTCTTCTCGGTCTACTTCCTCGCCATCGGGAACCATGAGTTCCTCTGGTACGTCACCACCATGCTCGTGCTGATGGGGCTGGCGCTTGCAGGCGCGCGGGCGGCGGAGTTTCCCGCCTACCTTCTTTGGGCCCTGAGCCTCTGGGGCTTGGCGCACATGGCCGGGGGCGGCGTCCAGGTCGGCGACAGCGTGCTCTACGCCTACCGGCTCGTCCCCATCGCGGGCGAGGGGGAGTTCACCGTCCTGAAGTACGATCAGGTGGTGCATGCTTACGGATTCGGCGTCGCCGCGCTGGTGTTGCGGCATCTGCTGCTGCGCGCCTTCCCGGGCGTGGCGGGCAGCAAGTCGCTCTACGTGTTTCCGGCCTTGGGCGCCATGGGCTTGGGGGCTGTCAATGAGATCATCGAGTTCATGGCCGTGGTGATGCTGCCGAACACCAACGTGGGCGGTTACTACAACACGGCCCTCGACCTTGTGTTCAACGCGCTGGGGGCGGTTCTTGCCATGGCGGGGGCGGCGCTGCTGTCACGCAAGTCCTCAGCTGAGTGACCGGCGGGCCCAGGCGCCAAGCGCCGCACCGATCGCGACGCCCGCGGCGTTGGCCAGAAAATCCAGCATCTCCCCATAGCGGTTGACGAAGGGCTGTATCAGTTCAACGACCCCGCCCCAGGCCACGAACCCGCAGAGCAGGAGCGGCCAAGCCTTCGGCCTGGCGAGCGCGGAGGGCAGGGCGAGCAGCGCATAGGCTGCCAGGTGGTGCAGCTTGTCGCCGCCCGGCGCCGGTGGCAGCTGATCGAGCGGCGCCAGGGAGAGGTAGCTGATCGCCGCCAGTACCACTAGGGTCACTGTCGGCCAGCGCCGCGCCGTCAGCCGCAGGGCCGGGTCGAGCAGGCTCAATCGCCACCTTCCGTCTTTATTTTCAGAGTGTTGCCGCAGTGCTTGCAGTGCACGGCATCGGGATCGTGCCGGGTCAGCCCGCACTGCTCGCAGGTGTGGCGGACCTTCTGCGGGCGGAACATGGTTTGCGCCAGACGCAGGAACAGCGCCACGCCGACCACCATGATGACGACGGTCAGGATCCGGCCGGTGGTGTCCGTCATGGTGATGTCGCCGTAGCCCGTGGTGGTCAGGCTGGTGACCGTGAAATAGAGCGCATCCAGGAAGGAGCTGATGCCGGGATTGCTCCGCCCTTCCAGCACGAAGACGACGGCCGAGACGAAGAAGACGAAGACCACGAGGTTGGTGGCCGAGCGCAGGGCGTCCTCGTTGTTGCGGAACCACGCGACATGCCCCCGCAACTCCTTCACGACATGGTAGCTGCGCAGCAGCCGCAGCATCCTCAAGACCCTGAGGAAGGCGAGGTTGTCGAAGATCAGCGGCGCCAGC
The DNA here is from genome assembly GCA_037379885.1 of Limibacillus sp. Classification (NCBI taxonomy): domain Bacteria; kingdom Pseudomonadati; phylum Pseudomonadota; class Alphaproteobacteria; order Rhodospirillales; family Rhodovibrionaceae; genus Limibacillus; species Limibacillus sp. Next base: position 69,005 of record JARRJC010000003.1, on the reverse strand, counting down.
AGCGAGAAGATCACCAGCAGGTCCACGACAGCAAAGGGGCTCATGAGACTGCGCCAGGTGCGCGGCGCGATGATCGTGCGGGCCGCGAGATCGGCGGCGATGACCGCGGCAATGATGTAGTCCAGCCCGAAATGGTTGGTCCCTGTGGGTAGGGCCGTGGTCACCACGAAGAAAATCAGGGTCGCGATATCGAAGATCAGCAACCCGATACGAAAGCGTGTGGAAAGGCGGCTGTCTCCGAAGTAGAGCGCACGCAGCTTGGCTTGGACCGTAGGCTCGCTTTCAGGTTTCTTGCTGCTCATGTCCGGCGGCTTCCCCCTCTGGAACGCAAAGGAGTCTGCACGCTGGACGGCGATATGCAAAGGCCGGCTTCTCCCGCCGCCCCTTGCGCTTCGCCGGGCAGCCGGGAAGCGGTCAAAAATCGCGTCAGCTCGCTTGACAGCCACGGGGGGCTGGAGTAAGTCACGGCTCCGTCGCGGTCACGGCTGCGGCGCCCTGGACGAAGTCCAATCTGGAAGGTTCCGGGGGTGTAGCTCAGTCGGTTAGAGCGCTGGCCTGTCACGCCAGAGGCCGCGGGTTCGAGTCCCGTCACTCCCGCCATTTCCCGGTTCTCCTTCAAAATCGCAATCCGAAAGCAGAATCGGGCGTTCTCCCGCTCACCGGCGGCGGCGCTGCCGCGCGTCTCTTGTTCCCGGTGCTTTTAAGAGCGCTTGGGGGCTTTGCTTTCCACGTCTTTGCGTGTTGCAATGCGGTAGCTTTAATGGAGCTTGTCCGGCTGGCAGCTTCCATGGGAAGCATTGCGCCTGCCGCCGCTTGCGTTTGCGGCTTGCGGCGTAAGGCGAGGTCGTTATAGTCCCGAGCGCGGAGCCGCCGCCGAACGGGCATTTGGAGCGGAGGATATGGACGCACTCTTAATCGAATACCTCCCGATCCTTATCTTTATCGGGCTGGCGATCGGCTTGGCGGGCGCGATGGTGATCGCCTCCTTCGTCGTGGCGCCGCAGCGCCCCGATCCCGAGAAGCTCTCGGCGTACGAATCCGGCTTCGAGGCTTTCGACGACGCACGCAGCCGTTTCGACGTGCGCTTCTATCTGGTCACCCTGCTGTTCATCATCTTCGATCTGGAAGTCGCCTTCCTCTTCCCCTGGGCCGTGTCCCTGGGCGAGATCGGCGTCTTCGGCTTCTGGTCCATGATGGTGTTCCTGGGCGTTCTGACCATCGGCTTCATCTACGAATGGCGAAAGGGAGCTTTGGAATGGGAGTAAAGGCGACAGGCGCGCTCGACGCGGCGGCGCCGCTGCCCCCCGGCGCCGAGCAGGACTTGATCTTCAAGAAGGTCAACGACGAGCTCCAGGACAAGGGTTTCGTGGTCGCTCAGTTGGACAAGCTCGGAGCCTGGGCCCAGTCGGGCTCGCTCTGGCCCATGACCTTCGGGTTGGCGTGCTGCGCGGTCGAAATGATGCACACGGCCTGTAGCCGCTACGATCTCGACCGCTTCGGCATGGTGTTCCGGCCGAGCCCGCGCCAATCGGATGTGATGATCGTCGCCGGCACGCTCTGCAACAAGATGGCGCCGGCCCTGCGCAAGGTTTACGACCAGATGGCAGAGCCGCGCTACGTGCTCTCCATGGGCTCCTGCGCAAACGGCGGTGGCTACTACCACTACTCCTATTCCGTGGTGCGCGGCTGCGACCGGATCGTGCCGGTCGATATCTACGTGCCGGGTTGCCCGCCGACCGCAGAAGCGCTGCTCTATGGCATTTTGCAGCTGCAGAAGAAGATCCGCCGTCAGGGCGGGCTGTCACGCTAACAGGGGCGCGTTGATTCAGCGTGGCTCCTCCAGGGAAGTCGAACGAAAGCCGATATGAACGAAGCTTTGAAGGAAATGGCCGATCTTCTGGAGGCGACACGCCCCTCGGAAGTCCTGCAGGTCGAAGAGGTGGTGGGCGAGCTGATCGTCTGGACCAGCAAGACCGGTTTGCCGGTGCTCTTGAAGCATCTGCGCGACGACCAGAACCTGAAGTTCCAGCAGCTTCTCGACATCACGGCGGTTGATTACCCCTCGCGCGAAGAGCGTTTCGAGGTGGTCTACAACCTGCTTTCCCTGATCCACAACCAGCGCATCCGCGTGAAGGTGTCGGCGGGCGAGGAGGACACGCTGCCCTCCGTCGTCTCCCTCTTTCCCTCCGCGGGCTGGATGGAGCGGGAGGTCTGGGACCTCTACGGCGTCTATTTCGCCGATCACCCCGACCTGCGCCGCATCCTCACCGACTACGGTTTTGAAGGGCACCCGCTGCGCAAGGACTTCCCGCTGACCGGTCACGTCGAGCTGCGCTATGACGAGACCCAGAAGCGCGTGGTCTACGAGCCCGTGAAGCTGACCCAGGACTTCCGCACCTTCGACTTCGTCAGCCCCTGGGAGGGCATCCTGCACCTGCCGGGCGACGAGAAGGCCGAGAAGAAGAAAGAAGAGGGGGCTTCCTGATGGCTGAGACCAAGATCCGCCCCTTCACGCTGAACTTCGGCCCGCAGCATCCCGCCGCCCACGGCGTGCTGCGCTTGGTGCTGGAGATGGACGGCGAGGTGATCGAGCGCGCCGACCCGCACATCGGCCTGCTGCACCGGGGCACGGAAAAGCTGATCGAATACAAGACCTACCTTCAGGCCATGCCCTACTTCGACCGGCTGGACTACGTGTCGCCCATGTCGCAGGAGCATGCCTTCGTGCTGGCGACCGAGAAGCTTCTGGGCCTGGAGGTTCCGCCGCGCGGGCAGTACGTGCGGGTCCTCTTCTGCGAGATCACGCGCATCCTGAACCACCTTCTGAACATCGCGACCTTCGCCATCGACGTGGGCGCCATGACGCCGATCCTCTGGATGTTCGAGGAACGCGAAAAGCTGATGGAGTTCTATGAGCGCGCCTCCGGCGCCCGGCTCCACTCGGCCTATTTCCGTCCGGGCGGGGTGCATCAGGACATTCCCGCGGGCCTGCTTGAGGATATCCACGACTGGTCCAAGGGCTTCTTGAAGCACCTGGACGACATCGAAGCGCTGTTGAACGAGAACCGCATCTTCCGCCAGCGCACGGTGGACATCGGCGTGATCTCGGCCCAGGACTGCTACGATTGGGGCTTCACCGGCCCGATGCTGCGCGGCTCAGGCGTCGCCTGGGACCTGCGCAAGTCGCAGCCCTACGAGTGCTATGAGGAGCTGGACTTCGACATTCCCGTCGGCAAGAACGGCGACTGCTTCGACCGCTATCTCGTCCGCATGGAGGAGATGCGACAGAGCCACAGCCTGATCCTCCAGTGCATCGAGCGCATGCCGGACGGCCCGGTTTCCGCCGTCAACAACAAGGTCGTGCCGCCCAAGCGCCCGGAGATGAAGAAGTCGATGGAAGCGCTGATCCACCACTTCAAGCTCTACACCGAGGGTTTCCACGTGCCGCCGGGCGAGACCTACTGCGCGGTCGAGGCGCCCAAGGGCGAGTTCGCCGTCTATCTGGTGTCCGACGGCTCCAACCGTCCCTACCGCTGCCGCATACACGCGCCGGGCTTCCTGCACCTCCAGGGCATGGATTACATGTGCAAGGGCCACATGCTGGCCGATTCCGTCGCGATCCTCGGCTCCATGGACATCGTCTTCGGGGAGGTCGACCGATGAGCCTCAAGATCACCAGCCATCCGGAGCCCCGGGATAAGGGCTTCGAGTTCACGCCCGAGAACCAGAAGAAGGCGGAGGCCTACATCGCCCGCTATCCCGAGGGACGGCAGGCGAGCGCGGTTCTCTATCTGCTCTATCTGGCGCAGGAGCAGAACGGCAACTGGGTGTCCCCGGCCTGCATCGAACACGTGGCGCGCCTGCTCGATATGGCGCCGATCCGCGTCTACGAGGTCTCCAGCTTCTACACCATGTTCAACCAGAAGCCGGTGGGCGACCATCTGGTGCAGGTCTGCCGCACCTCGCACTGCTGGCTCAACGGGTCGGACGCGATCACCAAGGCCTGTCTCGAAGCCGCCGGCACCTCCAAGCTGGGCGAGACCAGCGAAGACGGCAAGGTGACTGTCACGGAGGTCGAGTGCCTGGGCGCCTGCTGCAACGCGCCGATGTTCCAGGTCAACGACCGCGACTACTACGAGGACCTGACGCCGGAGCGCGCCAAGGAGATCGTGGCGGCTCTGCGCAAGGGCGAGAAGCCCGAGCCCGGGTCGCAGAAGGGGCGTCTCTCCTCGATCCCGGAAGGGGGCCCGACCACGCTTCAGGACACCTTCGGCAAGGAGGGGGCGTGAGCAGCCATGCTGAGTGACAAGGACCGCATCTTCCAGAACCTCTACGGCCAGCAGGATTGGCGCCTGAAGGGCGCGGAGAAGCGCGGCGTCTGGGACAAGACCAAGGAGCTGCTGGACCTGGGCCCCGAGGAGATCGTCGAGCGGATCAAGGCCTCCGGCTTGCGCGGGCGCGGCGGGGCGGGCTTTCCGACCGGCCTGAAGTGGTCCTTCATGCCCAAGCAGAGCGATGGACGCCCGGCCTACCTGGTGGTCAACGCGGACGAATCCGAGCCGGGTTCCTGCAAGGACCGGGAGATCATGCGCAACGACCCGCACATGCTGCTGGAAGGCTGCCTGGTCGCGGGCTTCGCCATGCGCTGCACCAAGGCCTTCATCTATATCCGCGGCGAGTACTGGGAGCCCTGGGTGCGCCTGGAGGAGGCCGTGGCCGAGGCGCGCGAGGCGGGGTACCTGGGCAAGAACGCCTGCGGCTCGGGCTATGACTTCGATATCGTCATCCACCGCGGCGCGGGCGCCTACATCTGCGGCGAGGAGACGGCGCTGATCGAATCGCTGGAGGGCAAGAAGGGCCAGCCGCGCCTGAAGCCGCCGTTCCCGGCGGCGGTGGGCGTCTACGGCTGCCCCTCGACGGTCAACAACGTGGAGACCATCGCGGTGGCGCCGACGATCCTGCGGCGCGGCGCGGACTGGTTCGCCGGTCTCGGTCGCCCGAACAACACCGGCACCAAGATCTATTCCATCTCCGGCCACGTCGAGCAGCCCTGCAACGTGGAGGAGGAGATGGGCATCCCCCTGCGCGAGTTGATCGAAAAGCACGCGGGCGGGGTGCGCGGCGGTTGGGACAACCTGCTGGCCGTAGTGCCGGGCGGCTCTTCGGTCCCGGTCATCCCCAAGGATGTCTGCGACAACGTGCTGATGGACTTCGATTCGCTTAAGGAGGCGAAGTCGGGCCTGGGCACGGCGGCGGTGATGGTGATGGACAAGTCGACCGATATCGTCGAGGCCATCGCGCGCTTCAGCCACTTCTACATGCATGAGTCCTGCGGCCAGTGCACGCCCTGCCGAGAGGGCACGGGCTGGATGTACCGGGTCATGACCCGCATGGTGCAGGGCCGCGCGGACGTCGAGGAGATCGATAACCTTCTGGACGTCAGCTATCAGGTCGAAGGCCATACCATCTGCGCGTTGGGCGACGCTGCGGCCTGGCCTGTCCAGGGCCTGATCCGCCACTTCCGGCCGGAGCTGGAGAAGCGGATTGCGGACTATAAGAAAAACCACCAAACGGCAGCGGAGTAAGCAATGCCGAAGGTAACCGTCGACGGCATCGAAATCGAAGTACCGGCAGGAGTCACGGTGCTCCAAGCCTGCGAGATGGCGGGCAAGGAGATACCGCGCTTTTGCTATCACGACCGCCTGTCGATCGCGGGCAACTGCCGCATGTGTCTGGTCGAGATGGAAAAGGCGCCCAAGCCCATCGCGTCCTGCGCCATGCCGGTCGGCGAAGGAATGGTGATCAAGACCGACACCGACAAGGTCAAGAAGGCGCGCAAGGGCGTGATGGAGTTCCTTCTGATCAACCATCCGCTGGACTGCCCGATCTGCGATCAGGGCGGTGAATGCGACCTTCAGGACCAGGCCATGGCCTATGGCTTCGACCGCAGCCGCTACGAAGAGAACAAGCGCGCGGTCACCGAGAAGTACATGGGGCCGCTGATCAAGACGATCATGACCCGCTGCATCCACTGCACGCGCTGTGTGCGCTTCTCCACGGAGATCGGCGGCGTCGAGCAGATGGGCCTCGTCAATCGCGGCGAGCACGCCGAGATCACCAGCCTTGAGCAGGCGGTGAACTCGGAGCTTTCCGGCAACGTTGTGGATGTCTGCCCGGTCGGCGCACTGACCAGCCGTCCCTACGCCTTCCACGCGCGCCCCTGGGAGTTGCGCAAGACCCTCTCGGTCGACGTTATGGACGCCGTGGGCTCCAACATCCGCGTCGACGTGCGGGGCAGGGAGGTCCTGCGGGTCCTGCCGCGCCTGCATGAAGGCATCAACGAGGAGTGGATCCACGACAAGACCCGCCATGCCATCGACGGCCTCAAGAAGCGCCGTCTGGACCGGCCCTACCTGCGCCGGGACGGCAAGCTGCAGCCGGTGAGCTGGGAGGTGGCCTTCCAGGCCATCGCCGACAAGCTTTCCGTGCTGAAGGGCGAGCAGGTGGCGGCCATCGCGGGCGATCTCTGCGAGGTCGAGTCCATGCTGGCGCTGAAGGACCTGATGAGCTCCCTCGGCTCGGCCAACATCGATTGCCGCCAGGACGGCGCCAAGGGCGATCCGGGCGTGCGCGCCTCCTACCTTTTCAACAGCTCCATCGCGGGTATCGAACAGGCTGACGCTTGTCTCATCGTCGGGTCCAACCCGCGCTGGGAAGCGGCCATGGTCAACGCACGCCTGCGCAAGCGGTTCCTGAGGGGCGGCTTCAGGGTCGGCGTGATCGGCCAGCCGGTCGACCTGACCTACGAGACCGACTACCTGGGCGCGGGGCCAGACAGCCTGAAGGAACTGGCCGAGGGCAAGGGCGCCTTCGCCGAGGTGCTGGAGAAAGCCGAGAAGCCCATGATCATCCTGGGCTCTGGCGTCCTGGCGCGCGCGGACGGCGATGCGCTGCTGGCCCTGGCCCGGCAGGTGGCCGAGCGCTTCGGCATGGTCTCCGGCGACTGGAACGGCTTCAACGTGCTGCAGCGCGCCGCCAGCCGCGTCGGCGGTCTCGACATCGGCTTCGCGCCGGGCGAGGGCGGGCGCGACACGACCGGCATCCTGGAGGGCTGCGAGAAGGGCGATATCGGCCTGGTCTGGCTGCTGGGCGCGGACGAGATCGACATGGGCCGCCTGGGCGACAGCTTTGTCGTCTATCAGGGGCACCACGGCGACGCGGGCGCTCACCGCGCCGATGTGATCCTGCCGGGCGCCGCCTACACGGAAAAGAACGGCACCTACGTCAATGTCGAGGGCAGGGTGCAGCTCGGGCGCCTGGCTGCCTTTCCGCCGGGTGAGGCGCGGGAGGACTGGACCATTCTGCGGGCTTTCTCGCCGCTGACCGGCAAGGCGCTTCCCTACGACAGCCTGGGCGAGTTGCGCCAGCACATGATCGAGGTCAATCCCCTCTTCGCCGCCATTGATCAGGTGCCCAAGGCCGCTTGGGAGGCCTTCGGAATGGATGGGAGGATTGCATCGGAAGCCTTTGATCTTCCAATAGAAAACTTCTACATGACTGACCCGATCTCACGGGCGTCGGAGACCATGGCCGCCTGCAGCGAGGCCTTCGTCTGGAACAAGGGGGAGGCGACGGGCACCGATGGCTGAGTTCTTCCAGGGCTATGCGTTGCCCGGCATCATCATCGTGCTGCAGATCCTGGCGATCGTGGTGCCGTTGCTGGGCGCCGTCGCCTATCTGACCTACGCCGAGCGCAAGGTGATCGGCGCCATGCAGCTGCGCAAGGGGCCCAACACGGTCGGGCCGCTGGGGCTTCTGCAGCCTCTGGCCGACGGCATCAAGCTGCTGTTCAAGGAAACCATCCTGCCCGCGGGCGCCAACAAGATCGTCTTCGTCGCCGCGCCGATGCTGACCTTCATCCTGGCGATGGTGGCCTGGGCGGTGATCCCGGTCGGGCCGGGTCTGGTGATCTCCGACATCAACGTCGGCATCCTGTACCTCTTCGCCATTTCCTCGCTCGGCGTCTACGGCGTGATCATGGCCGGTTGGGCCTCCAACTCGAAGTATCCCTTCCTGGGCGCGCTTCGGTCGGCCGCGCAGATGGTCTCCTATGAAGTTTCCATGGGTTTCGTGATCATCACGGTGCTGCTCTGCGTCGGCTCCCTGAACCTGACCGATATCGTCGAGGCGCAGCGCGGGCTCTGGTTCGCCGTGCCGCTGCTGCCGATGTTCGTGATCTTCTTCATCTCGGTCCTGGCGGAGACCAACCGCGCGCCCTTCGACCTGCCCGAAGGCGAGTCCGAGCTGGTCGCGGGCTTCTTCGTCGAATACTCCTCCATGACCTTCGCGCTCTTCTTCCTGGGCGAATACGCCAACATGATCCTGATGAGCGCGATGACCACGATCCTGTTCCTGGGGGGCTGGCTGCCGATCATCGACATCGCGCCCTTCAATTGGATCCCGGGGCCGATCTGGTTCGCGGCGAAGATCTGCCTGGTGCTGTTCTTCTTCCTCTGGGTCCGCGCTACTTTCCCGCGCTACCGCTACGACCAGCTGATGCGTCTCGGGTGGAAGGTCTTCCTTCCCTTCTCGCTGCTTTGGGTGGTTCTGACCGCGGGTGTGCTGGTGGCCTTCGACTGGCTGCCGAAGTGATAACAAAGGGTAACGAGCAATAATGTCCTTCATAGATCGCAGCGCTAAGTCCCTGTTCCTGGCCGAGTTGCTGGGCGGCATGGCCATGACCCTGCGCTACTTCTTCACACCGAAGGTGACGCTGAACTACCCCTACGAGAAGGGGCCGATTTCGCCGCGCTTCCGGGGGGAGCACGCGCTGAGGCGCTATCCCAACGGCGAGGAGCGCTGCATCGCCTGCAAGCTCTGCGAGGCGATCTGTCCGGCGCTGGCGATCACCATCGAGTCGGAGCCGCGCGAGGACGGCAGCCGCCGCACCACGCGCTACGACATCGACATGACCAAGTGCATCTACTGCGGCTTCTGTCAGGAAGCCTGCCCGGTGGACGCCATCGTCGAGGGGCCGAACTTCGAGTTCGCCGCGGAGACCCGCGAGGAGCTCTTCTACAACAAGGACAAGCTGCTGGAGAACGGCGAGCGTTGGGAGTACGAGATCGCGCAGGCGATCGCCAAGGACGCGCCCTACCGCTAAGGCACACGGGGCGCGGAACTAGGGACACGGGGAACGGATGTTGTTGAACAAGATAAAAGGGGAGGGCGCGAAGCCATGATCGTTCAGGCCCTCGTATTCTATCTCCTGGCCGGGATCATCGTCGCGTCGGCGATCATGGTGATCGCCGCGCGCAATCCCGTGCATTCCGTGCTGTTCCTGATCCTGGCCTTCGTCAACGCCTCGGGCATCTTCGTGCTGATGGGCGCGGAGTTTCTGGCCATGATCCTGGTCGTGGTCTATGTCGGCGCGGTCGCCGTCTTGTTCCTCTTCGTGGTGATGATGCTGGACATCAACATCGTCGAGCTCCGGCAAGGGTTCCTTCAATACCTGCCCATCGGGGCCTTGATCGGTCTGGTGCTTCTGGCCGAGCTGATCCTGGTGTTCGGCGCCTGGGCCGTGGCGCCCGAGGCCGCCAGCGTCGCCCAGCAACCGATCCCGCCGATCGATCAGGTGACCAACACCGAGGCCATCGGCCGCGTGCTCTACACCGACTACGTCTACCTCTTCCAGGCCTGCGGCATGATCCTGCTGGTCGCCATGATCGGCGCCATCGTGCTGACGCTCAGGAAGCGCGAGGGCGTGCGCCGCCAGTCGATCTCCAAGCAGGTGTCGCGCAAGGTCGGCGATACCATCGAGGTCAAAAAAGTACCGAGCCGGAGCGGGGTCTAGATCATGCTTGAAATAGGTCTTTCACACTACCTGACGCTCTCGGCGATCCTCTTCACGCTGGGGATTTTCGGCATCTTCCTGAACCGGAAGAACGTCATCGTGATCCTGATGTCGATCGAGCTGATGCTGCTGGCGGTCAACATCAATCTGGTCGCCTTCTCGACGCACCTGGGGGATCTGGTCGGGCAGATCTTCACCATGATCGTGCTGACCGTGGCCGCCGCCGAAGCGGCGATCGGGCTCGCCATCCTGGTGGTCTACTTCCGCAATCGCGGCTCCATCGCGGTCGAAGACATCAACATGATGAAGGGCTGAGGGGGGAGAACAAGAAACCATGGAAGCCCTTATCGTATTCCTGCCGCTTCTGGGCGCGATCATTGCCGGTTTCTTCGGCAAGAAGATCGGCGACCGCGGCGCGCAGATCGTCACCTGCTCGCTGCTGATCGTCTCGGCTGTGCTGTCCTGCATCTCCTTTGCGACCATCGGGTTCGGCGAGGAGAAGCTGAAGGTCATCGAGCTCTTCACCTGGTTCGACAGCGGCGCTTTCGAAGCCTCCTGGGCGCTTCGGATCGACACGCTCTCCGCCGTCATGCTGGTGGTGGTGACCGGCGTTTCGGCCATGGTCCACGTCTATTCCGTGGGCTACATGAGCCACGACAAGTCGATCCCGCGCTTCATGGCTTACTTGAGCCTCTTCACCTTCTTCATGCTGATGCTGGTGACGGCGGACAACTTCGTGCAGATGTTCTTCGGCTGGGAGGGCGTCGGTCTGGCCTCCTACCTGCTGATCGGCTTCTGGTACGAGAAGCCCAGCGCGAACGCAGCGGCCATCAAGGCCTTCCTGGTCAACCGCGTGGGCGACGTCGGCTTCGCGCTCGGCATCGCCGGCGCCTTCCTGCTGCTTGGCACGGTCAGCTTCGATCAGGCCTTCGAGGCCGTGCCGAACTTCCAGGACTACACGGTCAACTTCCTGGGCATCGAGGGGCACGCGCTGACCATCATCTGCCTGCTGCTCTTCATCGGCGCGATGGGCAAGTCGGCGCAGTTGGGCCTGCACACCTGGCTGCCGGACGCCATGGAGGGCCCGACGCCGGTTTCCGCGCTGATCCATGCCGCGACCATGGTGACGGCGGGCGTCTTCATGCTCTGCCGCCTCTCGCCGATTTTCGAGTACGCGCCGGACGCCTTGACCGTGGTGACCATCGTTGGCGCCTGCACGGCCTTCTTCGCGGCGACGGTCGGCACCTGTCAGAACGACATCAAGCGGGTGATCGCCTATTCGACCTGCTCCCAGCTCGGCTACATGTTCTTCGCGATCGGCGTTTCCGCCTACAGCGCGGCCATGTTCCACCTGATGACCCACGCCTTCTTCAAGGCGCTGCTGTTCCTGGGCGCGGGCTCGGTGATCCACGCGGTCGCGAACGAGCAAGACATGCGCAAGATGGGCGGCCTCTGGCGCACCATCCCCTGGACCTACGGGCTCATGTGGATCGGCTCCCTGGCGCTGGCGGGCATCCCGCCCTTCGCCGGCTTCTTCTCCAAGGACATGGTTCTGGAGACCGCCTACGCCGCGCATACCAACGCGGGCACCTTCGCCTACTGGGCGGGCGTGATCGCGGCCTTCCTGACGGCCTTCTATTCCTGGCGCCTCTTGCTCATGACCTTCCACGGCAAGTTCCGGGGCGACCAGCAGGTCTTCGAGCACGCGCATGAATCGCCCAAGGTCATGCTGATCCCGCTGATGGTGCTGGCCACGGGGGCGGTGCTCTCGGGCTACGTCGCCTACGAGTGGTTCGTGGGCGATGGCCGCGAGGAGTTCTGGGCCCTGTCGATCCTGACGCTCGGCGATGTGATCGAGGAGGCGCATCATGTCCCGGCCTGGGTCAAGTACCTGCCGCTGGTGGCGGGCCTGTCGGGCATCGGCTTGGCCTACGTCGCCTACATGGTCGCGCCGGGCATCCCGGCGGTCTTCACGGCGAAGGCGCGCCCGCTTTACCTCTTCTTCCTCAACAAGTGGTATTTCGACGAACTCTACGACCGGATCTTCGTGCGCCCGGCCATGTATCTGGGGCGCGGCCTCTGGCAGACGGGCGATGTGCTGCTGATCGACGGTCTTGGGCCGAACGGCCTTGCCAGCGCCGCCAAGAACCTCGCGGCGCGCGTCAGCCGCCTGCAGAGCGGTTTTGTGTACCACTACGCCTTTGCCATGCTGATCGGGGTGGTGTTCCTGATCAGCTGGTATCTGCTGGCGACGATCGGGTGAGGGGATAGTGATGCAAGGTTGGCCGCTTCTCTCGCTCATCACCTTCCTGCCCCTGGTCGGGGCGGGGTGTATCTTCTTCATTCGCGGTGACGAGGCCGTGGTGGCGCGCAACGCGCGCTACGTGGCGCTCTGGACCGCGCTCATCACCTTCCTGCTCTCGCTGTTCCTCTGGTTCGGCTTCGAGCGGGGCACGGCGGAGTTCCAGTTCGTCGAGCGCGCCGAGTGGATACCCAGTTTCGGGATCGCCTATCAGGTCGGCGTCGATGGCATCTCCATGCTGTTCGTGCTGCTTTCCACCCTGCTGACGCCGCTCTGCATCCTGGCGAGCTGGGAGTCGGTCACGCGCCGGGTGAAGGAGTACATGATCGCTTTCCTGGTGCTTGAGACCTTCATGGTCGGCATGTTCTGCGCCCTGGATTTCGTGACCTTCTACATCTTCTTCGAGGCGGTCCTGATCCCGATGTTCCTGATCATCGGCGTCTGGGGCGGGCAGCGCCGGGTCTATGCGGCCTTCAAGTTCTTCCTCTACACCCTGGCGGGCTCGGTCCTGATGCTGCTGGCGGTGCTGGCGATCTACTTCGAGACCGGGACGACCGATATCCCGACGCTGCTGACCGCGCGCATCCCCTTCGAGATGCAGATCTGGCTCTGGCTGGCCTTCTTCGCCTCCTTCGCGGTCAAGGTGCCCATGTGGCCGGTCCACACCTGGCTGCCCGATGCGCACGTGGAGGCGCCTACGGCCGGATCGGTCATCCTGGCGGGCGTGCTCTTGAAGATGGGCGCCTACGGGTTCTTGCGTTTCTCTCTGCCGATCCTGCCCGAGGCCTCTGAGTTCTTCATGCCGCTGATCTTCACCCTCTCGGTGACGGCGGTGATCTACACCTCGCTGGTGGCGCTGGCGCAGAAGGACATGAAGAAGCTGATCGCCTATTCCTCCGTCGCCCACATGGGCTTCGTGACGATCGGCATCTTCGCGGTCAATCAGCAGGGGCTGGAGGGCGCGATCTTCCAGATGCTCTCCCACGGCATTATTTCCGCCGCGCTCTTCCTGGTGGTCGGCGTGGTCTACGACCGCCTGCACACCCGCGAGATCGATCGCTATGGCGGCCTGGCGGAGAACATGCCGGGTTACGCACTGATCTTCATGGCCTTCATGCTGGGCTCCGTCGGCCTGCCGGGCACCGCCGGATTCGTCGGCGAGTTCCTTGTGATCATGGGGGCGTTCCAGGTCAGCACCTGGGTCGCTCTCCTGACCGCCAGCGGCATGGTCCTGGGCGCGGCCTACATGCTCTATCTCTATCGCCGGGTGATCTTCGGCCAGTTGAGCAAGGAGGACCTGAAGGGTCTCCTGGACCTGAACTGGCGCGAGAAACTGGTCTTCGCGCCGCTGCTGATCGTGATGCTCTGGATGGGCATCTATCCGGTCAGCTTCCTGGATGTGATGTCGGCTTCCGTGGAGAACCTGATCACCAACTACGAAACGGCCCTGGCCACGTCGGAGGCGCCGCATCTGGCTGCCTTGATCGGCCTCGAGTAAGGAAAGCGGATCCATGATCTTCACCTCTCAGGATTACCTGCTCGTCCTTCCGGAAATCTTCCTGGCCATCGCGGCCATGGGGCTGCTCATGCTGGGCGTCTTCCAGAAGCGCGACCACGTGGGCGCGACCCTCTGGCCGGCGGTGGCCAGCCTCGCCGTCGCCCTGGCGCTGCTCTTGGGCGGGTCCGGGTTCACGGGCGAAGCCTTCGGCGGCCTCTTCGTGCAGGACGCCTTCTCGGTCTTCATGAAGGTGCTGGTCCTGACCGGCGCCGGCGCGGCCATCATCCTGTCGCAACGCTATGCGCGCGAGCAGGGCATGGACCGCTTCGAGTTCCCGGTGCTGCTGGTGCTGGCGACGCTCGGCATGATGATGATGATTTCCGCGGGGAACCTCATCTCCCTTTACGTCGGCCTGGAGTTGCAGTCGCTGGCGCTCTACGTGGTCGCGGCCTTCAGGCGCGACAGCCAGCGTTCCACGGAGGCGGGCCTCAAGTACTTCATTCTGGGCGCGATTTCCTCAGGGATGCTGCTCTACGGCTGCTCGCTGATCTACGGCTTCGCGGGCACGGTGGAGTTCGCGCGCCTGGCGGAAGTCTTTGCCGGTCATGCGGGCAGCGATCCCTCGCTTGGCGTCATCTTCGGTCTGGTCTTCGTGATCGCCGGTCTGGCTTTCAAGGTTTCCGCCGTTCCCTTCCACATGTGGACGCCGGACGTCTACGAAGGCTCGCCGACGGCGGTCACCGCCTTCTTCGCGACCGCGCCCAAGGTCGCGGCCATGGCGCTCTTCGTCCGGGTCATGGTCGGTCCCTTCGCGGACCTGTTGAGCGAGTGGCAGCAGATCCTGTTCTTCATCTCCGTCACCTCCATGGCGCTCGGCGCGCTGGCCGCGATCCAGCAGACCAACATCAAGCGCCTGATGGCCTATTCCTCCATCGGCCACGTGGGCTATGCGCTGGTCGGCCTCTCGGCGGGCACGGAGCAGGGCGTTCAGGGCGTCATCATCTACATGTCGATCTACCTGGTGATGAACCTCGGCACCTTCGCCTGCATCCTCTCCATGAGGAACCAGGGCCGGATGCTGGAGGGCATCGACGACCTGCGCGGTCTCTCCAAGACCAACCCCCTGATGGCCGCCGCCCTGGCGATCTTCATGTTCTCCATGGCGGGCATCCCGCCGCTGGCCGGGTTCTTCGGCAAGCTCTACGTCTTCCTGGCGGCGGTCGAGGCGGGCCTCTACACCCTGGCGGTCATCGGCGTGCTGGCCTCGGTGGTGGGCGCCTTCTACTACCTGCGCATCATCAAGCTGATGTACTTCGACGAGCCGGTGGAGACCCTTGATAGCCCGCTCGGCCTGTCGGCGGCGGGGATCATGGGCGTGACGGCCGTCGCCATTCTGCTGTTTTTCCTGGTGCCGGGGCCGCTGGTCGAGACCGCCGGCGCCGCCGCCGCCTCGCTCTTCCCGGGCTGAGGTGGAAACGGAGAAACCATCATGAGCGACGAGAGGACGCTTCGCCTGCCGCCGGCCTATCGGCTGGTCGAGCTGGACAGTGTTGTCTCCAGCAATGAAGAGGCCAAGCGCCTTGCCGCCGAGGGCGCCGAGGACGGAACCCTTGTCTGGGCCAAGGAACAGACGGGCGGAAAGGGCCGCCAGGGACGCTCCTGGACCAGCCCGCGAGGCAATCTCTTCCTGTCCATGGTCTTGCGTCCGGACTGCGAACTGAAGCAGGCGGCCCAGCTCGGCTTCGCCGCCGCGCTGGCGCTTGGCGACGCTGTTGGCTCGGTAGCGCCGCCCCTGATCGAGGTCACTTACAAGTGGCCCAACGACGTGCTCGCCAATGGCCGCAAGCTGGCGGGCATTCTTCTGGAGGCCCAGGCGAACGCCGAGGGCGGCGTCGAGTGGCTGGTCCTGGGCGTCGGCGCCAACGTGAAGTCCTTCCCGCGCGATTCCGACATCAACGCGACCAGCCTGCATTTCGAGGGCTGCGCGCCCAGCGTGACGGAAGCAGACCTGTTGGAGGCGTTCGCCAGGCACTTCCTGTCCTGGGTGAACATTTGGCTGGAAGACGGCTTCGAGCCGCTGCGCCGCGCCTGGATGCGCCATGCCGAAGGCAAGGGCGAGATGATCCGCGTGCGTCTGCCGCGCGAGACGCTGGAAGGGCGCTTCCAGGACCTGGACGGGGAGGGGCACCTGCTGCTGGACCAGGGAAGCGGCAGCCCGCGTGCCATCGCCGTGGGGGATGTTTTCTTCGACCGGGCAGGGGGCTGACAGGCACATGCTCCTAGCCATCGACTGCGGAAACACGAACATCTCCTTCGCTGTCTTCGACGGCGATACGGCTGTCGCCAAGTGGCGCGCCTCCAGTCAGGCGAACAAGACGGCGGACGAGCATGCGGTCTGGTTGACCCAACTGATGCAGTTGGCGGGGATTTCGGCCAGCGACATCGACCGCGCCATCATCGCCAATGTCGTGCCGCCTGCGGCCTACGCCCTGCGCTCCCTCTGCGAGCGCTACTTCGGCGTGAAGCCTCTGTTCGTTGGCCAGCCGGGCGTGGAGACGGGCGTACCGGTGCGTATCGAGCGGCCCGAGCAGGTCGGCGTCGACAGGCTGGTCAACTGCGTCGCGGCCCAGGAGCGCTACGGCGGCCCGCTGATCGTGATCGACTTCGGCACGGCCACCACCTTCGACATCGTCGGGCCGGACGGGGGCTATGAGGGTGGCGTGATCGCACCCGGCATCAATCTCTCCATCGAGGCGCTCTACCGCGCCGCCGCGCAGTTGCCGCGGATCACGCCGGAGAAGCCCGCCCAGGTGATCGGCAAGGCGACGGCCCCCGCCATGAAGTCCGGCGTCTTCTGGGGCTACATTGGATTGATCGAGGGGCTGGTCGCCCGCATCCGGGCGGAGTACGGGGCGGAGATGCGGGTGATCTCGACCGGCGGCTTGGCGCCGCTCTTCGCTGAAGCGACCGACGCGATTGGCGAAGTGGACGGCGATCTCACCTTGCGCGGCCTGCAACTCATCGACGCGATCAACCTGCGCCAGGGCGGGGCGGAGCCCCGGTGAGCGACTTTCCAGCCAAGGACGAACTCTACTTCCTGCCGCTCGGCGGGACCGGGGAGATTGGGATGAACCTCAATCTCTACGGCCACGACGGCCAATGGCTGATGGTCGATCTGGGCGTCACCTTCGGCGATCCGCGCGTACCCTCAGTCGATGTGGTGATGCCGGACCCCGCCTTCATCGAAGCGCGCCGGGACGAACTTGCCGGCCTGATCCTGACCCACGCCCACGAAGACCATCTGGGGGCCGTGCCCTACCTCTGGCCGCGACTGCGCTGTCCCGTCTATGCGACGCGCTTCACCGCCGCCGTGCTGCGGCGGAAGCTGGAGGAGGCGGGGCTTCTGGACCAGGTGCCCTTGAAGGAGGTGCCGCTGTCGGGCCAGTTCACGGTCGGTCCCTTCGAGATCGAGCTGGTGACCCTGACCCATTCCATCCCCGAACCCAATGCGCTGATCATCCATACGCCTGTCGGAAAGGTCCTGCACACCGGCGACTGGAAGCTCGACCCCGAACCCCAGGTCGGCGGCGACTACGACGAGACGCGGCTGCGCGAGCTGGCCGACGAGAACATCCTGGCCATGGTCTGCGATTCCACCAATGCCCTGGTGGAGGGCGATTCGGGCAGCGAAGGCGATGTCCAGGAAGGCCTGCTGGAGCTGGTATCGAAGCTGCCGAACCGGGTGGCCGTGGGCTGTTTTGCTTCGAACATCGCCCGGCTCCAGAGTCTGGGCCGGGTCGCGAAGAAGACGGGTCGGCGGGTCTGCCTTGCCGGGCGGTCGCTCAAACGCATGATGGAAGCAGCGCAGGAAAGCGGCTACCTGCAGGACTTCCCGACCGTGGTGGCCGAGGAAGAACTGGGCTATCTGCCACGAAACGAGGTGCTTCTGATCTGCACCGGCAGCCAGGGCGAACCGCGCGCCGCTCTCTCGCGCATCGCCAGGGGGGAGCACCAGCAGATCGTGCTGGAGGAGGGGGACGCGGTGGTCTTCTCCTCGCGCATCATCCCCGGCAACGAGGTGGGCATCTTCGCGCTCCAGAACCAGCTCGCCGAGCAGGGCATCGAGATCTACACAGACGACGAGCACGAGATTCACGTCTCCGGCCATCCGGCGCGCGACGAGCTCTCGCAGATGTACCAGTGGGTCCGGCCCCAGATCGCGATCCCCGTGCATGGCGAGTCCCGTCATCTGTTGGAGCACGCCGCGCTCGCCGAGGAATGCCAGGTGCCGCAGTCGATCGTCTGCCGCAACGGCGACCTGATCCGCCTTGCGCCGGGGCCGGCCGAGGTGGTCGAACAGGTGACGTCGGGCCGCCTGGCGCTGGACGGACAGGCCCTACGGCCCATCGAGAGCGAGGTGCTGCGCGAGCGGGTGCGGATGCTCTACAACGGGGCCGCCAGCCTGACCCTGGTGATGGACGCGGCGGGTGCTCTCCTGGCGCCGCCGCAGCTTTCCTGTCACGGGCTGCTGGACGAGGACTTGGAAGCCGATGAATTGGACGCCGCCGAGGCCTATATCGAAAGGAGCATCCAATCGCTCCGCAAGCGCGAACTCGCCGATGACGAGGCCGTGCGGGAGGCCGGACGGATCGCCGTCAGGCGCTTCTTCCGGCGCTTGGCGGACAAGAAACCCGTGACCGACGTGCACCTGGTGCGCTTGAGTTAGAGAAGACGAGAACGAGGAAAGAGATGATCGGACGTTTGAACCACATCGCCATCGCCGTGCCGGACCTGGAAGCCGCGGCCAAGCAGTATGCCCAGGTCCTGGGCGCGAAGGTCTCCGAGCCGCAGGATGAGCCGGACCACGGCGTCACGGTGGTCTTCGTGGAGCTGCCCAACACCAAGGTCGAGCTGCTGCATCCCCTGGGCGAGAACTCGCCGATCCAGGCCTTCCTGGACAAGAACGCCAGCGGCGGCATGCACCATGTCTGCTACGAGGTGGATGACATCATCGCCGCCCGCGACAAGCTGAAGAGCGAGGGTGCGCGGGTCCTGGGCGACGGGAACCCGAAGATCGGCGCGCACGGCAAGCCGGTGCTCTTCCTGCACCCCAAGGACTTCTGCGGCACCTTGGTCGAGCTGGAGCAGGCTTGAGGTAGTAGGCGTCGTCATGAATCCCTACACCGCCGTCATGCTGTTTGCGATTATCTGGTGGGTCGTTCTCTTGGCAGTTCTTCCCTGGGGTGCGCGCCCGCCGGAAAACCCGGAACCGGGTCATGCCCCCAGCGCGCCCGAACGTCCGATGATGGGCCGCAAGGTGCTGGCGACCACGGTCATTACGGCGGTGATCTGGGGCATCCTGTTCTATTTGATTTCGAACGACATTCTTGTCTTCCGCGACCTCTGATCGGGTGAGGGGAGAGGCATGAGCGGCTATTGCGATTTCGCTCCAGACCACCCGGTGCATGCGCACTATCACGACCGGGAATACGGCTTTCCCCTGACCGACGAGACCGGGCTGTTCGAGCGTTTGGTGCTGGAGATCGCCCAGGCCGGCTTGAGCTGGGAGTTGATCCTCAAGAAGCGGGAGGGCTTCCGGCGGCGCCTGGCGGGCTTCGACGTGGACCGCGTGGCCGGCTTCGGGGAAGAGGAGATCGCCGCCTACCTCGGCGATCCAGAGGTGATCCGCAACCGCCTCAAAATCGGGGCCTTCATCCACAACGCCAAGGTGATCCAGGATCTGCGCGGCAGCCATGGCGGCTTCTATTCCTGGATCGAGGCGCACCACCCGCTGACCAAGGCTGAGTGGGTGAAACTCTTCCGCAAGACCTTCAAGTTCATGGGGCCGGAGATCGTCGGCGAGTTCCTGATGTCGAGCGGGGTACTGCCCGGCGCGCATCGCGATGACTGCCCGGTGCAGGCGCGGGTGAGGGCGGCGGAGCCGCTCTGGCTGAAGAGCTGAAGGCTGAGACCTGAGGACTAAAGGCGGGGGCTGAAGGCGGGGTGCAGGGCCCCGAATTGGAAACGGCAGGCTCATTGGCCTGCCGTTTTTATTTTTCCTCCCCAAACTCGGGCCGCGTTTATGTCCCGCGACTCAAGCCATGGTTCTTTTATTCTATAGGCTCCCGCGTGTCACGCAATTTATGCGAATTATTGAGGCTTGCGGCTTTCTGGAGATGATCGTTCCTGGCGAAAGCGAGCGCGGCCCTTGAAGGAGTATCCCCGACCCGCAGATAAGCCGCTGACGGGTTTTCACCGTGGACACCCCGCCGGGCAAGTCCTACATTCCCGGCGTCTTCTCCAGTAGAGTCCCAGACAGGATCAAGAGCAGGATCGCCATGCGTCTCTCCCGCTATTTCCTCCCCACCATGAAGGACACGCCCTCCGAGGCGCAGATCGTCTCGCATCGCTTGATGCTGCGCGCGGGCATGGTCCGCCAGGCGAGCGCCGGGATCTATTCCTGGCTGCCCATGGGCTACAAGGTCCTGAAGAAGATCGAGCAGATCGTGCGCGAGGAAGAGAATCGCATGGGCTGTCAGGAGGTCCTGATGCCGACCATCCAGTCGGCCGACCTCTGGAAGAAATCGGGGCGCTACGACGCCTACGGGCCGGAGATGCTGCGCATCCGCGACCGGCACGAGCGTGACATGCTCTACGGCCCCACCAACGAAGAACTGATCACCGATATCTTTGCCTCGGAGGTGCGCAGCTACAAGGCGCTGCCCAAGCTGCTCTATCACATCCAGTGGAAGTTCCGGGACGAGGTCAGGCCGCGCTTCGGCGTCATGCGCGGGCGCGAGTTCCTGATGAAGGACGCCTACAGCTTCGATCTGAATTATGAAAAAGCTGTAGAGTCTTATAATAACTACTTCGTCTGTTACCTGAGGACTTTCGCCCGTCTCGGACTGAAAGCCATTCCCATGGAGGCCGACACCGGCCCCATCGGCGGCAATCTCAGCCACGAGTTCATCATCCTGGCCGATACCGGCGAGTCGGAGGTCTTCTGTCATCAGGACTTCGTGGACGTGGACGTGGCCAACCTGGAGGTGGACTACGAGGATGCGGCGGCGGTGAAGAAGCTGGTCGACTACTACACCAGCCTCTATGCGCGCACCGACGAGAAGCACGACCCCGCGGCCTTCGAGGCCGAGGTGCCCGAGGGCAAGCGCGTTCAGCGGCGCGGCATCGAGGTCGGTCACATCTTCTATTTCGGCACCAAGTATTCCGAGCCCCTGGGCGCGACCGTCACCGGCCCCGACGGGACGGAGTCCGCGGTCCACATGGGATCCTATGGGATTGGCGTCTCGCGGTTGGTCGGCGGCATCATCGAGGCCAGCCACGACGAGAACGGCATCATCTGGCCGGAGTCCGTCGCCCCCTACAAGGTCGGTTTGATCAACCTGCGCCCCACGGACGACGCCTGCGCCAAGGCCTGTGACGAGGTCTACGCAAAGCTGGAATCGGCCGGCGTGGAGACGCTCTACGACGACCGGGACGAGCGTCCGGGCGCGAAGTTCGCGGACATGGACCTTATCGGGCTGCCCTGGCAACTGGTGATCGGTCCGCGCGGCCTTGAAAAAGGCGTAGTTGAGTTGAAGTCTCGGGCGACGGGCGAAAAGGAGGAACTCTCCTTGGAGTCCGCCCTCGCGCGCCTGACCGCCTGAGTCACGCCCGCGTGAACCAGCGGCCTTAAACCAAGAGGGAGCGGCCTTTGTTCGGCGTCTTCGAGCGCATGGTGGCCTGGCGCTACCTGCGTCCCAGAAAGCAGGAAGGCTTCATCTCCGTGATCGCGGGCTTCTCGCTGCTCGGCATCTGCCTGGGCGTGGCGACGCTGATCATCGTCATGTCGGTGATGAACGGCTTCCGGCAGGAACTGCTGGGCCGGATCCTCGGCGTCAACGGCCACCTGACGGTCTATTCCGCGGCCGGCGCCATCGAGAACTATGACTCCCTGAACGTCACGCTCGAGAACATGACCGGCATCGTCCAGGCGACGCCCCAGGTCCGCGGGCAGGTCATGGTGACCGGCGCGCGGGGCGGCGCCACGGGCGCGCTGGTGCGCGGCGTCTCCAAGGAAGAGTTGCTGGCCCGCAGGATCATCGCCGACAACATCGCCTCCGGCTCGATCGAGGACATGGAGGCGCGGGACGGTCTTGTGGTGGGCGAGCGCCTCGCGACCTCTCTGGGCTTGCGCGTGGGCGATCCGATCAAGTTGGTCTCGCCGCAAGGCAACACCACCGTCATCGGCTCGGTCCCGCGCATCAAGACCTACCGGATCGCCGCCCTCTTCAACGTGGGCATGTACGAATACGACAGCGGTTTCATCTACATGCCGCTGGAGGCCGCCCAGGTCTTCTTCCGGACACCGGGGGCCGTGACCGCGATAGAGGTCTTCGTGGAGGACCCGGACAGCGTCTTCATCAACACAGCGGACATCCGGGACACTCTGGGATCCTCCTACCGGATTCAGGACTGGAAGCAGACCAACGCCAGCTTCTTCAACGCGCTTCAGGTCGAACGCAACGTCATGTTCCTGATCCTGACGCTCATCATCCTGGTGGCCGCCTTTAACATCATCTCCGGCCAGATCATGCTGGTGAAGGACAAGGGCCGCGACATCGCCATCCTGCGCACCATGGGGGCGACCCGCGCCATGATCCTGCGGGTGTTCCTCTTGAGCGGAGCCTCCATCGGCATCTTCGGCACGGTGACGGGCCTGCTTCTGGGCGTCGGCTTCGCCGCGAACATCAAGACCATCCAGGGCTGGGTGGAGGATCTGGTGGGCGCGAAGGTCTTCGATCCGGAGATCTATTTCCTGACCAACCTGCCTGCCGTGATCGACTGGACCGAGGTGACCTCGGTCGTCGCCATGGCGTTGTGCCTCTCCTTCCTGGCGACGATCTATCCGGCCTGGCGCGCCGCGCGCCTCGATCCGGTGGAGGCGCTTCGCTATGAGTGACGTGACGCTATCCATTCAGGGCCTGGTCAAGGTCTTCGAGCAGGGCGAGCGCCGCCTGGAGGTGCTGCGGGGCGCCGATCTCTCGGTGCGCGCAGGTGAGATGGTCGCGCTGGTCGGCCCTTCCGGCGCCGGCAAGTCCACCCTGCTGCAGATCTGCGGCCTCCTGGAGAAGCCGGACAGCGGCGCGCTCTCCATCGCGGGGGAGGACGCCTCCAAGCTCTCCGAGGTCAAGCGCACGGCGCTGCGCGGGCGCACGATCGGGTTCGTCTATCAATACCATCACCTGCTGCCCGAGTTCTCCGCGCTGGAGAACCTCGTGATCCCGCAACTCATCACCGGCACGCCGAAGGCCGAGGCGCGCGAGCGCGCCCAGTCCCTTCTGGCCGACGTGGGGCTGTCGGAGCGGGCGGGTCACCGCCCCGCGCGGCTTTCCGGCGGCGAGCAGCAGCGCGTGGCGATTGCGCGCGCTCTGGCGAACCGGCCGGCCTTGCTGCTGGCGGACGAGCCGACGGGCAATCTTGATCCGGCCACGGGCGACCGGGTCTTTGAGCTTCTGATCGGACTGGTGCGCGACAAGGGTCTGGCGGCCTTGATCGCGACGCACAACCCCAGTCTCGCCGATCGCATGGACCGCCGCCTTCGACTGGAAGATGGCCGAATCGTGGAGGGCTAGTAAGCTCTACCCATCATGACCAGCGCCGACTTCATCCATCTCCGGGTCCACTCCGCCTATTCGCTTTCCGAAGGCGCGATCAAGCTCAAGGACCTGATCAGGCTTTGCCAGGAAAACGCCATGCCCGCCGTTGGCGTGGCCGACAGCGGCAACCTCTTCGGGGCGCTGGAGTTCTCGCTCGCCGCCGCGCCCGCCGGCGTGCAGCCGATCATCGGCTGTCAGCTTCAGATCACCCGCGTGGACGCCGAACAGATGCCCGGGATGAAGCGGCCTGAGCCCGAGCCGCTGGTCCTGCTGGCCATGAACGAATCCGGCTACCGCAACCTCATGACCCTTTCCAGCCGCGCCTATCTGGAGACGGACTCCGGGGAGACTCCCCAGGTGACGCTGGAGACCCTGGAAGAGTTGAGCGCCGGGATCATCGCGCTTACCGGCGGGCCGAAGGGGGCGCTGGCGCGCCTGCTGCGCGACGGGCAGGGAAAGGCGGCGGAGGTTTACCTCAAGCGGCTGGCCAAGGCCTTCGAGGGGCGGCTCTACATCGAGCTTCAGCGCCATGAAGAGCCGGAAGAGGAGGCCTGCGAGGAGAAGCTCATCGAGCTGGCCTACGCCCAGGACATTCCTCTGGTCGCCACCAACGAGTGCTACTTTCCCACCGAAGGCGTCTACGAGGCCCATGACGCCTTGCTCTGCATCGCCAGCGGCTCCTATGTGAACCAGGAGGAGCGACGGCGCTTGAACCCGCACTACCGGTTCAAGTCGGCCGCCGAGATGCGTGCGCTCTTCGCCGACCTGCCCGAAGCGGTGGACAACACCCTGGTGATCGCCAAGCGCTGTTCCTACTACCCGCAGCGCATCGATCCCATCCTGCCGGCCTTCCCGACGGAGGAAGGGCGAACCGAGGCGCAGGAGCTGCGCGCCCAGGCCGAAGAAGGCCTCAAGGAGAGGCTGGAGACCCTGGTCTTCACCGAGGACACGCCGCCCGAAGAGCGCGCCAAGGTCGCGAAAACCTATGGCGAGCGCCTCGACTACGAGCTCAAGGTCATCGAACAGATGGGCTTTCCCGGCTACTTCCTGATCGTGGCGGACTTCATTCAGTGGGCGAAGCAGAACGATATTCCGGTGGGGCCCGGGCGCGGGTCGGGCGCGGGTTCTCTGGTCGCCTATGCGCTCACCATCACGGACCTGGATCCGCTGCGCTGGAACCTGCTGTTCGAGCGCTTCCTCAACCCCGAGCGCGTGTCCATGCCCGACTTCGACGTGGACTTCTGCCAGGATCGCCGCGACGAGGTGATCCGCTATGTGCAGAAGAAGTACGGCGCGGACACCGTGGCGCAGATCATCACCTTCGGGAAGTTGCAGGCCCGGGCGGTGCTCCGCGACGTGGGCCGCGTGCTGCAAATGCCCTACGGTCAGGTCGACCGGATCTGCAAGCTGGTCCCGAACAATCCCGCGCAGCCGGTCACGCTGAAGCAGGCGGTCGACGGCGAACCGCAGTTGCAGGTCTGGCGCGATGGCGATGAACAGGTCGCCAAGCTGATCGACATCGGCATGAAGCTGGAGGGGCTCTACCGCCATGCCTCGACCCACGCCGCCGGCGTGGTGATCGGCGACCGGCCCCTGACCGAGTTGACGCCGCTCTACCGCGATCCGCGTTCGGACATGCCGGTGACGCAGTTCAACATGAAGTACGTCGAACAGGCGGGTCTGGTGAAGTTCGACTTCCTGGGCTTGAAGACCCTGACGGTGCTGGCGCGCGCTTGCCAGCACCTGGAGGAGCGGGGGGTGGAGATCGACCTCTCGAAGATTCCGCTCGACGATCTGAGGACTTACGAAATGCTGGGCCGGGGCGACACGGTCGGCGTGTTCCAGCTTGAATCCTCGGGCATGCGCGATGTGCTGAAGCGCCTGAAGGCCGACCGCTTCGAGGACATCATCGCCGTGGTGGCCCTCTACCGTCCGGGCCCCATGGACAACATCCCGAGCTACATCCGCCGCAAGCACGGGGATGAAAAGCCCGACTACCTGCACGATTCCCTGGAGTGGATCCTGAAGGAGACCTTCGGGATCATGATCTATCAGGAGCAGGTCATGCAGATCGCGCAGGAGCTTGCCGGCTACTCGCTGGGCGATGCCGATCTGCTGCGCCGGGCCATGGGCAAGAAGATCCAGTCGGAGATGGATGCCCAGCGCGAACGCTTCGTCAAAGGCGCCTCGGAGAAGGGCGTCAATCCGGCGAAGGCGAGCGACATCTTCGATCTCGTGGCGAAGTTCGCGGGCTACGGCTTCAACAAGAGCCACGCGGCGGCCTATGCCCTGGTCGCCTATCAGACCGCCTATCTGAAGGCCAACCACCCAGTGGAGTTCATGGCGGCCTCCATGAGCTACGACATGAACAACACCGATAAGCTCGGGGTCTTCCGCCAGGAATTGCAGCGCCTCGGCGTGCCGCTGCTGCCGCCCGACGTCAACGCGTCGCGCCGCGACTTCGCGGTGGAGGACTACGAGAGCGGCGCGGGCGAGACTGGTAAAGCGATCCGCTACGCGCTGGCCGCGCTCAAGAACGTCGGCGGCAGTGCGATGGAAGGCCTCGCCGAGGAGCGCGACAAGGCCGGGCCCTTTGCTTCGCTGGGCGACTTCGCCTTGCGCCTGGACAGCCGTCTCATCAACAAGCGCACGGTCGAGAATTTGGCCTCCGCCGGGGCCTTCGACAGCCTGGAGCCGAACCGGCACAAGGTCTTCCGGGGGGCGGAGATGATCCTGCGCCACGCCGCCGCGGCCACCGAGGAGCGGAACTCCGATCAGGTGAACCTGTTCGGTGGGGAGCCCGCCGAAAGCCTGCTGAAGCTCCCGGAGGTCGAGGACTGGCCTGCCATGGAGCGTCTGGCCCAGGAGTTCTCCGCCATCGGCTCCTACCTCTCGGCGCACCCTCTCGATTCCTACAACCTTCAGCGCTTGAGGGTGATCTCCTCGGCCGACCTGGCGCGCGCGGCGCGGCTGGAGCCTGGCATGAAGCGTCTGGCCGGGATCGTCACGGCCAAGCGCGAGCTGAACAACAAGAAGGGCCAGCGCATGGCCTTCGTGCAGTTCTCCGACACCGCCGGGGTCTTCGAGGTGACGCTCTTTTCGGAACTGCTGAGCCAGGTGCGCGAACTTCTGGACTCCAAGCAGCCCCTGCTGATCACTGCCGCCGTCGAGTTCCGTGGCGAGGATGAGCTGCCCAGGATCACCGGCCAGTCCATTGAGCCCTTGGACAAGGCGATGGCAAACACGGCTGCCGGCTTGCGGGTCTATCTGCGCGATGAGAAGCCGCTGCCGACGCTGCGCGGCGTGCTTGCGCGCGAGGGCAGGGGGCGCAGCCCGGTCTCCCTGATCCTGAACTTCGACGACGGGCGGGAAGCGGAGTTCGAACTGCCCGACCGCTTCCAGTTGAGCGCCGAGGTGCGTCAGGCCATCAAGGCCATTCCCGGGGTCGAGGTCCAGGACCTTTAGCGGTCCCGGTCCGCAGCAAGCGCCGTCACCGAGATTTCCCTTGCAATAGTGCCGCCGATGGCTATTTTCCGGGCCATCACGCACGCGGAGTTGCGGCAGGCCGGGGAGACATCCCGTCCGTCGCTCCGGTGTCCGGGACGGTCCCGGATCATCCTCTCCGCGGAGGCATAACCGGAAAAGGAACTAAAAGATGGCTGTTCCCAGCTTCACCATGCGTCAGCTGCTCGAGGCCGGCGTTCACTTCGGACACACCACCCGCCGCTGGAACCCCAAGATGGAGCCCTTCATCTTCGGCGAGCGCAACGGCGTCCACATTCTCGATCTTTCCCAGACCGTTCCCATGCTGCAGCGCGCGCTGGAGTTCCTGCACGGCGTCGTCGCCGGCGGTGGCCGCGTGCTGTTCGTGGGCACCAAGCGTCAGGCCAGCGAGAAGGTCGCCGAGTCCGCCAGCCAGTGCGGCCAGTACTACGTGAACCACCGCTGGCTGGGCGGCATGCTGACCAACTGGAAGACCATTTCCAACTCCATCAAGCGCCTAAAGGACCTTGAGGCCAAGCTGTCCGAGGACAACGTCGGCCTGACCAAGAAGGAACTGCTGGTGATGAACCGCGAGCGCGACAAGCTGGAGCGCGCGCTGGGCGGCATCAAGGAGATGGGCGGTCTGCCCGACGCCATCGTCATCATCGACACCAACAAGGAGCACCTGGCGATCGAGGAGGCCAACCGCCTGGGCATCCCGGTGGTCGCCGTGCTCGACTCCAACTCCGATCCCGACGGCATCACCTATCCGATCCCCGGTAACGACGACGCCCTGCGGGCGATCGCCACTTACTGCGATCTGATGAGCCAGACGGTTCTGGACGGCATTCAGACCGAGCTTTCCGCCAGCGGCGTCGACGTCGGCGCGTCGGAGAAGGCTCCGGTGGAGCCGGCTGCTGCTGAGGTCGCTCCTGCGGAGGCTACCCCTGCTGAGGCGCCCAAGGCTGAGGAAGCCCCTGCCGAGGAGGCCAAGGCCGAGGAAGCTCCCGCCGCGGACGCTCCCGCCGAGGAGCCCAAGGCTGAAGAGGCTCCGGCAGAAGAGCCCGAGGTCGAGGAAGCCGCCGCTGAGGGCGATTCCAAGAAGGCTTAATTATCGTAGCTCTTTCATAGGGCTATCGAGCAATTCTGATAGATAGGATGAGAAATGGCTGAGATTACGGCTGCTCTTGTTAAGGAGCTCCGCGAGAAATCCGGCGCGGGCATGATGGACTGCAAGAAGGCGCTCACCGAATCCGGTGGCGACATCGAGGCGGCCATCGACTGGCTGCGCACCAAGGGCCTGGCGGCTGCCGCCAAGAAGGCGGGCCGCACGGCCGCTGAAGGTCTGGTCGGCGTTGCGTCCGAGGGCAATGCGGGCGCGGTGGTGGAGGTCAACTCCGAGACTGACTTCGTCGCCCGCAACGACCAGTTCCGTGGCTTCGTCTCCAACGTCGCCAAGCTGGCGCTTGAAGCCGATGGCGACATCGAAGCTCTGAAGGCCATGGCCTATCCGGGCGGAGAGGGCACGGTCGCAGACGAGTTGACCAAGATGATCGCCACGATTGGCGAGAACATGAGCCTGCGCCGCACGGCGGCCTTCTCGGTCTCCGACGGGGTGGTCGCGACCTACGTCCACAACCAGGAGATTCCGGGCCTCGGCAAGATCGGCGTGCTGGTCGCGCTGGAGTCGAGCGGTGATAAAGACGTCCTGCAGGCCTTCGGGCGTCAGGTCGCCATGCACATCGCGGCTACCAATCCGCAGTCGCTCGACGTCGACAGTCTCGACCAGTCCCTGCTGGACCGCGAGCGCGAAGTTCTGATGGAGCAGGCGCGCGCCTCCGGCAAGCCCGAGGAGATCATCGGCAAGATGGTCGAGGGCCGTCTGCGCAAGTACTACGAAGAGGTGGTGCTGCTGGAGCAGGTCTTCGTCATCGACGGCGAGACCAAGGTCGGCAAGGCGGTCGAGGCCGCGGGCCGCGAGGCCGGCGCGCCGGTGAAGCTCGTCGGCTTCTCCCGCATGCAGCTCGGCGAAGGCATCGAGCGCGAAGAGTCGGATTTTGCCGCGGAGGTCGCCGCACAGGCCGGACGCTGATCCGGGGCTGAAGCAAGCCGACATAAAACCATCGCACATCTTGTGTGAAGCAGCGCCGCCCCCTAAAAAGGGCGGCGCTTTCTTTTTCGCCGCGAGCGGCGTAAGCGATTCGAAGAGAGGGACGGGCAAGCGATGGACTCCGAGGCCAAGTACAAGCGCGTTTTGCTGAAGATCTCCGGCGAGGCCCTGATGGGCGGGCGCGACTATGGCCTGGACCCCGACACGGTGGAGCGCATCGCCCGTGAGGTGAAGGCGGTCTATGACCTTGGCGTGGAGGTTTGCCTTGTCATCGGCGGCGGCAATATCTTCCGCGGCCTCTCAGGCGCCGCTCAGGGGATGGAGCGGGCGACGGCGGACTACATGGGAATGATGGCGACGGTCATTAACTCGCTCGCCATGCAGAACGCGCTGGAGAAGGTGGGGCTTCCGACCCGCGTGCAGTCGGCCATACCCATGGCGGCGGTCGCCGAGCCTTACATCCGGCGCCGCGCGATGCGCCATCTTGAGAAGAAGCGCATCGTCATCTTCGCGGCGGGCACCGGCAACCCCTTCTTCACGACCGACACCGCCGCCGCTCTGCGGGCGTCTGAAATGAACTGCGAGCTTCTGTTGAAGGGCACAAAGGTCGACGGCGTCTACGACTCCGACCCTGCCAAGAACCCCGATGCGAAGCGCTATCAGAAGCTGAACTATCACCGCGTCCTGACCGAAGATCTGGGAGTCATGGACCACTCGGCGATTTCCTTGTCGCGCGAGAACGGCATCCCGATCCTCGTGTTCTCGATCAACACCCCCGGTGGTTTTGCGGAGGTGATTGCAGGGCGCGGGCAGTATACCATTGTAACGGACGAAGATTGAGGGAGGAGCGGCCCATGGCTGATCCCAATTTAAAAGACATCGAACAGCGCATGGACGGCGCGCTGGAAGCGGTGAAGCGCGAGTTCGCCGGCCTGCGTACCGGGCGGGCCTCGGCCGGTCTCTTGGAACCGGTCATGGTCGAGGCTTATGGAAGCTCCATGCCACTCAACGCGGTCGGCACGGTCAGCGTGCCCGAGCCGCGCATGATCACGGTTCAGGTCTGGGACCGGGGCCTCGTGGGGGCGACGGAAAAGGCGATTCGCGATTCCGGCCTGGGCCTCAACCCGGCCAGCGACGGTCAGTTGATCCGGGTGCCGATCCCCGCCTTGAACGAGGAACGGCGTCAGGAGTTGTCCCGCATCGCCAGCAAGTACGCCGAGCAGGGCCGGGTGGCGGTCCGCAATGTGCGCCGCGACGGCATGGACCGCCTGAAAAAGCTCGAAAAAGACGGCGAGATTTCACAAGACGAACACAAACGCCTGGCAGATCAGATACAGGAGTTGACCGACCAGCACATCAAGGCGGTCGATGAGACACTGGCCCACAAAGAAGCGGAGATCATGCAGGTCTGACCATGGCGGTCGTCGAGCCCAGCAGACAGAACCTGGAGCAGAGCGCGGACCAGCAGGGCGTCCCGCTGCATCTTGCCGTCATCATGGATGGCAACGGGCGTTGGGCGAAGGCGCGCGGTCTGCCGCGCACGGCGGGGCACAAGCGGGGCGCCGACGCCGCCCGCCGCCCCGTGACGGCGGCGACGAAGATGGGGCTCCGCTATCTCACCCTCTACAGCTTTTCTTCCGAGAACTGGAAGCGGCCGGTGGACGAGGTCAACGATCTCATGGGCCTGCTGCGCTGGTACCTCAAGAACGAGGTGCGCGAACTCCATAAGAACGGCATCCGCCTGCGGGTCGTTGGGGAGCGCAGCCGTCTCGACCAGGAAATCCTGGATCTGATCGAAGAGGGAGAGGGGCTGACCCGCTCCAACGCCCAGATGGACCTGATCATGGCGCTGTCCTACGGTTCGCGTCAGGAGATGGTCGCCGCCATGCAGGATATGGCCCGCGCCGTGGCCGAAGGCCGCCTCAGCCCCGAGGCGATCGACGAGCGCGCCTTCGAGCAGCGGCTCTGGACCAGTGACATTCCCGACCCCGACCTGATCTTGCGGACCAGCGGCGAGCAGCGGCTCAGCAACTTTCTGCTCTGGCAGTCCGCCTATAGCGAGCTGATGTTCGTGGATTGCCTCTGGCCCGATTTTGGAGAAGCTGAGTTGACGGCGGCGATCGAGGAGTTCCGCCGCCGCGACAGGCGCTACGGTGCAAGCGTCTCAGCCTGATAAATCCAGCAGCGGCCTCCTGCCGCGTGCCCTGGCGGCGCTGGTCATGGCGCCGCCCGTTCTGCTGGCGCTCTATTTCGGGTCGCCTTATCTCGATCTGCTCGTTTACGCGGGGCTGGCCATTCTTGCCGCCGAATGGGCGCTGCTCTGCGATCATCAGAAGAAGGGCGTGGTCCTGGCGGTGATCCTGGTGGGGACGCTGGCATCGCTCTTCGCGCTGCGCCAGCTCGGGACTGAGCCCGGGCTCGGCGTCCTGGCAGTCTCCGCGGCCTTGGTGACGCTGATCGGGCAGCGGGTCGGCGGCTCGCCCAGGCTGCTTTTCCTCGGGTCCGTATACTTGCCGATGG
Source organism: Limibacillus sp. (assembly GCA_037379885.1). Classification (NCBI taxonomy): domain Bacteria; kingdom Pseudomonadati; phylum Pseudomonadota; class Alphaproteobacteria; order Rhodospirillales; family Rhodovibrionaceae; genus Limibacillus; species Limibacillus sp. The sequence goes on along the minus strand of JARRJC010000003.1, from coordinate 37,583 downwards.
CCTGTTTTTCCTTTCTCTGGCTGCGCGGTCAGCCGGAAGGCCTGGCGCTCGCCTTCTGGGTCATGACGGCGGTGTGGGCGACCGATGTCGGCGCCTACGCGGCAGGGCGTGGCATAGGCGGGCCCAAGCTGCTGCCGAGCATCAGCCCGAAGAAGACCTGGGCCGGTCTGCTGGGCGGCATGGCGGCGTCTGGCACCGTGAGCCTGATCGCGGGGTTGCTGGTGGAGCCGTGGGACCCTTTGGCGCTGCTCGTCCTGGGCGCTCTGCTGGCGGTGGTTGCGCAAGCGGGCGATTTCCTTGAATCTGGCATCAAGCGCTATTTCGGGGTCAAGGACGCGAGCCATTTGATCCCGGGCCATGGAGGACTCTTGGATAGAGTGGACGGATTGCTGATGGCTTCACTGGGCGTGGCCGCTTTGGTCTACCTGCTTCGGGACGCGGGCCATGGCTGGCTCTGAGCCCCGGCGGATCACGGTGCTGGGCGCGACCGGGTCGGTCGGCGCCTCGACGCTGGATGTGGTGTCCCATCATCCCGACCTCTTCGACGTCGAAGCCCTGACGGCGAATGGCAACGCCACCCAACTCGCCGAGTTGGCCAAGCGCTTCGGCGCCAAGCTCGCCGTGGTGGCCGACCCTGCTCAGTACGCCACGCTGAAAGAGGCGCTTTCGGGCAGCGGCATCGAAGCGGCGGCCGGACCGGAAGCGCTCTGCGAGGCCGCCGGCCGGCCGGCCGAACTGGTCATGTCCGCCATTGTCGGGGCCGCCGGGCTGGCGCCGACCTTGAGCGCGGTGCGGCGCGGCGCCGCGGTGGCCTTGGCGAACAAGGAGTCCCTGGTCTGCGCGGGTCACCTGGTGACGCGGGAGGTCGCGCGCTGCGGCGCCACGCTGCTGCCCGTCGATTCCGAACACAACGCCATCTTCCAGGTCCTGGACGGCGAGCAGCGCGACAGCGTGGAGCGGATCATCCTGACGGCCTCGGGCGGTCCCTTCCTCTCGCTGGACCGCGCGGCCATGGCGGGAGTGACGCCCCGGCAGGCCTGCGCGCACCCCAACTGGGACATGGGCGCGAAGATCTCGGTGGATTCGGCCACCATGATGAACAAGGGCTTGGAGCTGATCGAAGCGCATCATCTCTTCGGGCTGCCGGAAGACCGGATCGACATCCTGGTTCACCCCCAATCGGTGATCCATTCGCTGGTGGCCTACCGGGACGGCTCCGTCCTGGCGCAGATGGGCATGCCGGACATGCGCACGCCGATCGCCTACGCTCTCGGCTGGCCCAAGAGGATCGCAGCACCGGTCAAGCGGCTCGACCTTGCGGAGATCGCGCAGCTGAATTTTTTCGCGCCCGACGCCGAGCGTTTCCCGGCGCTGCGTCTGGCCCGCGAGGCCTTGAAGGCGGGCGGGGCCGCGCCGGCGATCCTGAACGCGGCCAACGAGATCGCGGTGGAGGCCTTCCTGGCCGGGCGGATCGGCTATCTTGAGATCGCCGCCCTGGTGGAGGATTGCCTGGAGCAAAGCCGCGAGGACACGCCGGAGAGCATCGAAGAGGTGATCGCCTTGGACGGGCGCACGAGGGAGATGGCGAGAGCCTCCTTGCCGAAGCTGGCCGCCTCCTCTTAATCTCTCATGGCGCACGCCCGCAGACGCACTATCTATTGCTCTAGGGTCCTCGGCTGGCATACACCCAGCGGGGATTGAGGCCTGAGCAACACGACCGTACAGAAAAGCGAGTTACTGCCGGTATGTTTGAAATTTTCTCGGGGATACAGAACTTCGTCATCCCCTTCCTGATCATCCTGTCGATCCTGGTGTTCGTGCACGAGATGGGTCACTACCTCGTGGCGCGCTGGAACGGCGTGAAGGTCGAGGTCTTCTCCATCGGCTTCGGCAAGGAGATCTTCGGCTGGAACGACAAGGCCGGGACGCGCTGGAAGGTCTCGCTGCTGCCGCTCGGCGGTTATGTGAAGATGTTCGGCGACTCTGACGCCGCCAGCACGCCGGATGGCAGCCTTCGCGACATGACGCCCGAGGAGAAGGAGGTATCCTTCCATCACAAGCGTTTGGGGCAGCGAACCGCCGTGGTGGCGGCGGGCCCCATCGCCAACTTCCTGCTCGCGATCGTCATGCTGGCCGGGCTGTTCGTCTTCAACGGCCAGCCCTATACGCCGCCCGTCATTGGGGATGTGAAGCCGGACAGCCCGGCGCTGGCGGCGGGTTTCGAGCCTGACGACCGCATCATCGCCGTTGATGGCCAAGCCGTTGAGCGTTTCGAGGACCTGCAGAGGATCGTTGCGCTCACCACGCCCGGCGAAACGCTGGATTTCACGGTCTTGCGGGCGGGGCAGGAGATCGTCCTGCCAACCGAGATCGGCTCCGACAAGATCGAAGACCGCATGGGCAACAGCAGCACGCGGGGATACCTGGGTGTTGGGCGCAGTGGGGTCGAGTATCGCGAGGTCGGACCCGCGACCGCGGTGCTGGCGGCTTTCACCGAAACCTGGAACCTCTCCATCGGCACGCTGAAAGCCGTCGGACAGATCATTACCGGGGACCGCAGCGCCGAGGAACTGGGCGGCCCGATCAGGATTGCTCAGATGTCAGGGCAGGCCGTGGACCTGGGCATCGGTACCGCGATTTGGTTCGCCGCCGTGCTCTCGATCAATCTCGGGCTGATCAACCTCTTCCCGATCCCGATGCTGGATGGCGGGCACCTGCTTTTCTATGCCTTTGAAGCGGTCCGCGGGAAGCCTCTGGGCGAGCGGGCCCAAGAATATGGTTTCCGCATTGGATTGGCTCTGGTACTAGGTCTTATGCTCTTCGTAACCTGGAACGACATCTCCAATCTGCCGGTCTGGAACTACTTCTCGGGCTGAGGCGGCGGGTTCGGTGAGGCCGGAGACCTCGGCTACCGCGTCCGATGAGGGGAAAAAGGGGGGAACGTGTCGTCTATCCGCCGTATCGCTGGGATTCTCTCTGCGGCGCTGCTTGTATTGGCGGCTCTGGAGGTCGCGACTCCGCGGGTGGAAGCACAGACCTTGCTGGACGGCGGGACGATCGAGGAGATCCGGATCGAGGGAAGCCTTCGAATCGACCCCCAAACCGTGCGGACCTACATGACGGTCTCGCCGGGTGACCAGTTCGACCCCGTCACCTTGAACGAAACGCTGAAGCGCCTCTTCGATACCGGCTTTTTCGAGGACGTCACCCTGCGGCGCGATGTCGACACGCTGATCGTCGTGGTCTCCGAACACCCGACCATCAACCGCATCGCCTATGAGGGCAACCTGCGCATCGATGACGAGACGGTGCGCTCCGAGACCGAGCTGCGGCCCGCGCGCGTCTTCACCCGGGCGAAGGCCCTGAGCGACGCCGAGCGGATCCGCGAGTTGTACCGGCGGCAGGGTCGTTTTGGCGCCGTTGTGGAACCGAAGATCATCCGCCAGCCGCAGAACCGCGTCGATCTGGTCTTTGAGATCGACGAAGGCCCCTTGACCACCATCTCGGCGATCAACTTCGTCGGCAACCGGGCCTTCTCCGATGGCGAGTTGGAGGACGTGGTTATCTCTCAGGAGTACAGCTCCTGGAACTTCCTCGCCACCACCGACAGCTACGATCCGGACCGCTTGCAGTTCGACGAACAGCTTCTGACCGACTTCTACCGGAGCGAAGGCTACGCCGACTTCCAGGTGCTCAACACCACGGCGGAACTGACGCCCGAGCGCGACAGCTTCATCATCACCTTCGTGGTGGAGGAGGGCGCGCGCTACGTCTTCGGTGCGATCGACATCGAGAGCAGCCTGCGCGGCCTGGATGTCGAGAGCGTGCGCGACCTGATCGTTACCGAGGAAGGCGACTGGTACGATGCCTCGCAGGTCGATGAGACAGTGGAGAACCTGACAGAAGCCGTCGGCAACCAGGGCTACGCCTTCGTCGATATCGCGCCGCGCGTCGACAAGAACTCGGTCGACTACATCATCGGGCTCACCTACGTCATCAACGAGGGGCCGAAGGTCTTCGTCGAGCGCATCAACATCATCGGTAACGACCGGACGCGGGACGAAGTGATCCGGCGCGAGTTCCTTCTGGCCGAGGGCGACGCCTTCAATTCCACCAAGATCAGGCGCTCGCGCGACCGTATCCAGAGATTGGGTTTCTTCAGCGATGTGTCGCTGGACACCGAGGTCGGTACGGCAGCCGACCGGAGCGTGGTGACGATCGAGGTCGAGGAGCAGTCGACCGGCGAGCTCAGTTTCGGCGCAGGTTTCTCGTCCTCAGTCGGCCCCTTGGGCTCGATCACGCTGCGAGAGCGCAACCTCTTGGGCCGGGGACAGGACGCGCAGGTGTCCTTCACCATCGCGGGTGAACGATCCGAAGTCGACCTGAGCTTTACCGAGCCCTATTTCCTGGATCGCAACCTTGCCGCCGGTTTCGATCTCTTCCGCGTAGCCCAGGATTTGACCGATACTTCCTCCTTCGAGCAGATCGATACCGGCGGGTCTCTGCGCGCGGGCTACCAACTCTCGCCCAACACCCGTCAGCTCTGGCGCTATACCCTGAAACAGCAGGAGATCACCGACGTTCAGGCTGGCGCGTCCCAGGCTGTTGTCCTGGAGCAGGGAACGCGCCTCCAATCGTCTCTCCAGCACACCATCTCGACGCAGGATCTTGATGCCAGCCTTAATCCCACCGAGGGCTACCGGTTGGCGTTCATCACCGAGCTGGCGGGCTTGGGGGGCGATGTCCGCTTCATCAAGAACACTGTTGAGGCCGACTACTACTACCCAGTCGCCAACCAATGGACGCTCCATGTCGGCGGCGACGTCGGGAACATCTTCGGTATTGGGCAGGATACGACGCTGAGCGACCGCTTCTTCGTCGGCGGCGGCCTCTTCCGGGGCTTTGAGAGCGGCGGCGGCATCGGCCCCCGGGACTCGGCGACCGGCGACTCGCTCGGCGGCGAGAACTTCGCGGTGGGTACCGTGGAGCTGCTGTTCCCGCTTGGACTGCCGGAGGAGCTGGGGCTGTCGGGCCGGGTCTTCACGGATTTCGGTTCGGTCTGGGGGCATCCCTACAACTTCGCAGTTGATGACGACCCCAGCCTTCGAGCGACGGCCGGCGTTGGTTTTTCCTGGAATTCGCCCTTTGGGCCCTTGGTCATCGATTTTGGTATTCCGGTGATCAAGGAAGACTATGATCAGGACGAACTTCTGTATTTCAGTCTCGGCACGCGGTTCTAATAAGATCATGAGCTATTCGAGTGTCCGCCGTGGCCTTCTGGGCGCGGTTCTCCTGAGCATTGGGCTGTTGCTGCCCAGCTTCCAGAGTTGGGCGCAGGAAAGCGTCGGCGACGCCATCATGGTCGTCGACGCGCAACGGATCATCCGCGAATCGGACGCTGTAAAACTGATGCAGAGGGCGATTGATCAACGTCGTCAGGTGCTCCAGCAGGAGTTGGTCAAGCAACAAGAGGAACTGAGAGCTGAAGAGCAGTCCTTGATCCAGCGCCGTGAAAGCCTGAGCGCCGAAGCCTTCGCGCAGGAGCGCCGCAGCTTCCAGCAGAAGATCGCCGAGCTTCAGCGTCAGGTCCAGAACCAGCGCTCCACGCTCGACCGCCTCTATGCGTCGGGTTTTAGCGCGGTGCAGGAAGCCTTGGAGCGCGTGGTGGCGTCTATTGCAAAGGAGAGGGGCGCGGCAATAGTCGTAACCAAGAGCTCCGTGATCTACAATCAGCCTCAACTGGACGCCACGGAAGAAACCCTTGAGCGCTTGAACGCGGCCTTCCCCGAGGTCAGTCTGCCCTTTGATACGCTGAATGCACCGCTTGTAGGGCCCGAGGAAGGTGCGGTAGACGACAGCAACCCTGACGGCGGCGCATCGGGAGGATGACATGGCTGATCCGAGGTTCTTTGAGCGCAAAGGACCGTTTGCTCTCTCCGAGCTTGCGGACCTGGCAGAGGCGGAGATTGCCGGGAACGCGGATGCTGTCGACGAGCTGCGCGACGTTGCCCCCTTGGACAAAGCGGGCGAAGGCGACATCACCTTCCTCGACAACAAGAAGTATCTGCCTCAGTTGAAGGACTCGAAGGCGAGCGCGTGCATCCTGGCCCCGGATCAAGCGGCGAACGCGCCGCCGGACATGGCGCTGCTGGTCACGGCGAAACCCTACCGTGGCTATGCCCGGGTCGCCGCCGCCTTCTATCCCGAAGCGCCGGGAGACCCGGGCATTCACGAGTCCGCGTCGGTTCATCCCGCCGCGCATCTCGGCGAAGGTGTCTCGGTCGGTCCCTTCACTATCGTCGAGGAAGGTGCCGAGATCGGCGCAGGGACGCGCATCGGCGCTCAGGTGCATATCGGGCGGAACGTCATTCTTGGGGAGGACTGCCGGGTGCATCCCCAGGTGACCCTGTCTTTTTGCGAGATCGGAAACCGGGTCACGCTGCACAGCGGTTGTAGGATAGGTCAGCGCGGGTTTGGCTTCGCCATGGATGCCGCAGGCCACGAGGATGTGCCCCAGTTGGGCCGAGTGATCATCGGCGATGGATGCGAGTTGGGGGCGAATGTTACCGTGGACCGTGGGGCTGCCCCCGATACGGTAATAGGGCCGGGTTGTAAGATTGATAATTTAGTGCAGATCGGGCACAACGTTCGCCTCGGCAGAGGCTGTGTCATCGTTTCCCAGGCGGGGGTCGCGGGAAGCTCGAAACTCGGCAACTTCGTCACCCTGGCGGCGCAATCGGGCATTGCTGGACATTTGACGATCGGGGATGGTGCGATGGTTGCGGCCAAATCGGGAGTGATGCGGGATCTGGCGGCGGGCGAGAAGGTTGCTGGCGCGCCGGCGATGCCGATAAAGGATTTCTTCAAGTTGGTCGCCAAGTGGCGGCGCTTGGTGGATTGATAGCTGGGACCGAACGCTATGGCGAGAGAACTCAAGAGCCGCGCGGAAAAGGGCACTATCGATATTCTGGGTATCATGGAGATGATCCCTCATCGATACCCTTTCCTGCTCATCGACCGTGTCGTTGACCTCGTACCGAATGAATCAGCGGTTGGCGTCAAGAACGTCTCGATAAACGAACCCTTCTTCCAGGGCCATTTTCCGCGCCAGCCGGTCATGCCCGGGGTGCTGCTGATCGAGGCGATGGCGCAGACCGCCGCCGTTCTCGTGGTGGAAACGCTGGAAGGTGCGGCCGCGGGCAAGCTCGTCTACTTCATGACGGTGGACGGCGCGCGCTTCCGGCGGCCCGTCACGCCGGGCGATCAGGTTCATATCCATGTCGTGAAACTCAAGAACAGGCGCAACGTCTGGCGCTTCAGGGGTGAGGCCAAGGTTGGTGAGCAGCTGATGGCCGAGGCTGAGTTCTCCGCGATGATCATGGAAGACTGATGGCCGAGGTACATCCAAACGCCCTGGTCGAGGAAGGCGCGCGCCTGGGCGCAGGCGTCAAGGTGGGTCCCTTTTGCGTGGTGGGTGCGCAGGTAGAACTCGGCGACGGTGTGGAACTGGTCAGCCATGTCAGTGTCGTTGGCCACACCTCCATCGGCGAGGGCTCGCGGGTCTTTCCCTTCGCATCCCTCGGACACCAGCCTCAAGACCTGAAGTTCTCAGGCGAGGAGTCGCGGCTGGAGATCGGCCGCAACTGCATGATCCGCGAGCATGTCACCATGAACCCGGGAACCAAGGGCGGGGGCATGCTGACCAAGGTCGGCGATAACTGCCTCTTCATGGTGGGGGTGCATATCGCTCACGACTGCCAAGTGGGCAACAACGTCATCCTCGCGAACAACGCGATCATCGCCGGTCATGTGACCATCGGCGATCGCTCGGTGATCGGCGGCCATTCGGCGGTCCTGCAGTTCGTGCGCATCGGCAAGGGCGCAATGATCGGCGGCATGTCTGGCGTTGAGCAGGACGTGCTGCCCTACAGCCTCGTGCATGGCGACCGCGCCAGCATGGCGGGAATCAATATCGTCGGCCTGAAGCGGGCGAGCTTTCCGCTGGAGCAGATACGCCAACTCCGCGAGTCTGTCGCCACCCTGTTCGACGACAGGGACGCCGGCACCCTGGCGGCGCGGGCGGAAGCTCTGCGCGCGGAACTGCCGGACAATCCCATGATCGATGAGATGGTCGGCTTCATCTTGCAGCAGTCGCGCCATGGCATCTGCCAGCCAAAATCCTGAAGCCCGCAAGCTCGCTATCCTTGCCGGCGGCGGAAGCCTTCCCCGGCGCGTCGCCCTGCGCGCCCGCTCTCTCGGGCGGGAGGTCTTCTTGGTCTGCTTCAAGGGTCAGACCGAAAAGGAGACCTGTAGGGACCTGCCGCATTTCTGGACCCGGCTTGGGGCGGTTGGAGAGATCCTGGAGCGCCTCCATCAAGAGGAGGTGAAGGACATCGTTCTCGCCGGTCCGATCAAGCGTCCGGGCATTACATCGCTTCTACCCGACCGCAGGGCGCGCGAGGGGCTCGCCAGAGCGGGCAAGGCGGCTCTGGGCGACGACGGCATCCTGACCGCCATCATCCGCGAACTGGAAGAGCGCGAGGGATTCGGCGTGGTCGGTATCGAGGAGATCATGACCGACATGGCCGCGCGTTCGGGTCTCTACGGCTCCGTCGAGCCGGACGCCCAGGCGCGCCAGGATATTGAGCGGGGCGCGGAAGTCGCGAAGGCCCTCGGCGCCTTGGATGTCGGACAGTCGGTTGTCGTGCAACAGGGTTTGGTGCTGGGCGTGGAAGCCATTGAAGGCACGGACAAGCTCCTGGCGCGGGTCAAGGACCTCCAGCGCGATTGTGAAGCTCGCAAAGCCGCAACAGGAAAAGCGCGCAGACCTGCCGACCATCGGACCGAGGACCATCAAGGAGGCGGCTGACGCCGGGCTTCGCGGCATAGCCTTTGAAGAAGGGGGCGCCCTCATCGTTGATGAAGAGGAGTGCTGTCGTCTGGCGGACCGTCAGGGGCTCTTTCTCCTCGGATTGCCCCGGCCATGAGCGGGGAGCGGTCGGGCGACCTGCACGTCTTCCTGGTCGCCGGTGAGCCGTCGGGCGATCAGCTCGGTGCGCGCTTGATGGCGGCGCTCAAGAGCGAGACGGACGGCAAGGTGCGCTTCTCCGGCATTGGCGGCCCCTATATGGAAGCCGAGGGCATGGAGAGCATGATCCCCATGGGTGAGCTCGCGGTCATGGGGATCGTCGAAGTGCTGCCCCAGGCGCTCAACATACTTCGCCGTATGCGCCAGGTCGCCGCCGCCGCCTTGCGCCTTGAGCCGGATATCTATCTCTCCATCGACATGCCCGACTTCGGCTTGGGGGTCGCCAAGCGGCTGCGCGCGGCGGGCGTGACCTTCCCGCTGGTGCACTATGTCGCCCCACAGGTCTGGGCGTGGAAGGCCAAGCGCGCGGAGAAAATGGCGGCTTATCTCGATCACCTGCTGACGCTGATGCCCTTCGAGCCGCCCTATTTCGAAAAGCACGGTTTGGCGACCACCTTCGTCGGGCATCCGGTGGTGGAGCCCTTCAGGGACCCACCCGACCCGGAAGCCTTCATCTCCCGGCAGGGATTGACGCCGGGGGCGGAGACCCTCTGCCTGCTGCCCGGCAGCCGGAAGATGGAGGTGAACAGGCTGCTGCCCCTGTTCAGGGAGACAGTCGAACGCCTCGCCGAATCCCATCCGGACCTTCAATTGGTCGTGCCCACCGTGGCGACGGTCGCCGAGAGGGTCAGGCTGGACCTGGCGGGCTGGTCTGTTCCCTCCGCCGTGGTGGAAGGGCAGGCGAACAAGCACGAAGCCTTCGCCGCAAGCGACGTCGCGCTCGCCGCCTCGGGCACCGTCGCGGTCGAACTGGCGGCGGCGGGTGTGCCCTCGATCATCAGTTACCGTGTCAACGCTCTCTCGGCCGCCATCGCGCGCCGGGTGCTGAAGGTGCGGTTCGCCAGCCTCATCAACATCCTCTTGGATCGCGAGGTGCAGCCCGAATACCTCCAGGAGGCCGCAACGCCCGAGGCGCTCAGCCAGGCGCTTGCCGGGTTGCTGGAGAGCGAGGAGGCGCGGCAGGCCCAGCGCGAAGCCGTCCGTCCCGCCCTGGCGCTTCTGGGCGCCGAGGGGCCTGCGCCGAGTTTGCGCGCCGCACGCAAGGTCTTGGAGCTGGCCGGAAAGACCCCGGCGGCTGCCTAGCTACCTTCGAAGATCACCAGGGTGCAGTCGGCGTTGGCCTGCCGTATCGCGCGGACGGGGGCGTAGGCTTCCGAGTTCAGGAAGCTCTTGGCGGCCGCGGCGTCCGGAAACTCGATCAGGACCAGCCGGGTCGGGCTCCAGAGATCCGTCTCCACGGCTTCCATCGGACCGCCGCGCGCACGGTAGACGCCACCGAAACTCTCGGCGAGGGGCTTGGCCTGCGCCTTGTAGCGTTCATAGGCTTCCTCGTCCTTGATCTTCGTGTCCACCAGGATGAAGGCGCTCATCGCGGGTCTCCTCTCTTTTCTGCTCGCTCTCTTCCTTGATGGAAGCGGGGGAGGGGCGAAAGCGCAAAAGAAAAAAGCCCCGTGCGGGCTGCAACGGGGCTTTTCCTCGGACCTGGAGAGCGGTCAGCGTTTGTCGATCGGCACATAGGGCCGCTCAGTCGCGCCGGTGTAGAGCTGGCGCGGTCGGCTGATGCGCTGGCCCGGATCCTCGATCATCTCGTTCCACTGGGCGACCCAGCCGACCGTGCGGGCCAGCGCGAAGAGCACGGTGAACATGGAGGTCGGGAAGCCCATGGCCTTCAGGATGATGCCCGAATAGAAATCCACGTTGGGGAAGAGCTTCTTGTCGACGAAGTAGTCGTCTTCCAGCGCAACGCGCTCCAGCTCCATGGCCAGTTCGAGAAGCGGGTCGTCCACGCCGAGCTCCGCCAGGACCTCGTGACAGGATTTCTGCATAACTTTCGCGCGGGGATCGTAGTTCTTGTAGACCCGGTGGCCGAAGCCCATGAGGCGGAAGGGGTCGTCCTTGTCCTTGGCGCGGCGCACGAACTCGGGAATCCGGTCCTTGTGCCCGATCTGCTGAAGCATGTTGAGCACGGCCTCGTTGGCGCCGCCATGCGCCGGCCCCCAGAGAGAGGCGATGCCGGCGGCGATGCAGGCAAAGGGGTTCGCGCCCGAAGACCCGGCGATGCGGACGGTGGAGGTCGAGGCGTTCTGCTCATGGTCCGCATGCAGGATGAAGATGCGGTCCATGGCCCGCTCCAGGACCGGGTTGACCTTGTAGGGCTCGGCAGGCACGCCGAACATCATCTGGAGGAAGTTGCCCGCATAGCTGTGGTCGTTCAGCGGGTACATGAAGGGCTGGCCGACCGAATACTTGTAGGCCCAGGCGGCGATGGTCGGCATCTTCGCAATCAAGCGGTGGCTGGCCACCATGCGCTGGTGCGGATCGTTGATGTCGGTGGAATCGTGATAGAAGGCCGAAAGCGCACCGACCACACCGACCATGATCGCCATGGGATGGGCGTCGCGGCGGAAGCCGCGGTAGAGGTAGTTCAACTGCTCGTGCAGCATGGTGTGGTAGGTGATGGCCGTGCCGAAGGACTTCTTTTCTGCGGCGGTCGGCAACTCGCCGTGCAGCAGCAGGTAGCAGACCTCCATGAAGTCGCTGTTCTCCGCCAGCTCCTCGATGCGGTAGCCCCGGTGCATCAGGATGCCTTCATCGCCATCGATGTAGGTGATTTTGGACTCGCAGGAACCAGTCGAGGTAAAGCCGGGGTCATAGGTGAAATGACCGGTTTCGGCATAGAGCTTGCGCACGTCGATCACGCTCGGGCCGGTGGTGCCATCCATTACCGGCAGCTCGACGGTATCGCCGGTGACGTTGTCGGTCAGAGTCATCGTCTTGTTCGTCATCTTTCCCGGTCCTCGCAAACTGTTCGCTTATTTTTAATGCAGCGCAGCATAGTGGCTAAAGCCGCTGAGATCAATTGAACCGCTGCTTAATTCTCCAGCACTTTCATGGGGATATTTTGCAGGCGCGAAAGGCACTCCTCGCGCCCCAGAAGCACCATGACCTCGAAGATGCCCGGGGACATGTGGGACCCGGTGAGCGCGCCGCGCAGCGGCTGCGCCACTTGCCCCAACTTCAGCTCGTTGTCCTCCGCGTAGCTCCGCACGGCCGCCTCGCAGGCCTCCTCGCTCCATTCGGGAAGGGCCTCCAGGAAGGGCACCAGAGCGGCGATCACAGCGCGTCCCGCATCATCCAGGTTCTTCGCGGCCTTCGGCGTCAGGGCGGAGGGGGCTTTGAAGAAAAAAACAGCACTTTCCGCTATTTCTTTCAATGTCTTGGCGCGTTGCTTTAAACCATCCATTGCCTTGGTGAGCTTGTCGATCTCTTCCCCGGAAAGCGCCCGGCCCAGGAGGGACTCCAAACGGGCCGCGCAGTCGTAGGCGAGGCGCGCATCGTCGGCTTCGCGGAGGTAGTGGCCGTTCAGGTTGTCCAGCTTCTGGAAGTCGAAGCGGGCGGGCGAGCGCCCGACGGCGTCCAGGTCGAACCACTCGATGGCCTGTTCGGTGGAGATGATCTCCTCATCCCCGTGCCCCCAGCCAAGGCGAAGCAGGTAGTTGCGCATGGCTTCCGGCAGGTAGCCCATCTCCTCGTAGGTCTCGACGCCCAGCGCGCCATGGCGCTTGGACAGCTTCGCGCCGTCTGGGCCGTGGATCAGGGGAATGTGCGCGAACTCGGGCGGTTCCCAGCCGCAGGCGCGGTAGAGCTGGGTCTGCCGGAAGGCGTTGGTCAGGTGGTCGTCGCCCCGGATCGCGTGGGTGATCTCCATGTCATGGTCATCGACCACAACGGAGAGCATGTAGGTGGGCGAGCCGTCGGCGCGCAACAGCACCATGTCGTCCAACTGGGCGTTCTGAACCCGGACCTCGCCCTGAACCTGGTCCTGGATAACCGTTTCGCCCTCCTGCGGCGCTTTCAGCCGGATGACGGGCGGAACGCCTTCAGGGGCCTCTTTCGGGTCGCGGTCGCGCCAGCGGCCGTCGTAGCGCGTCGGCTTGCCCGCCGCGCGCTGTTCGGCCCGCATGGCCTCCAACTCGGCCTGGGTGGCGTAGCAGTAGTAGGCCTTGCCTTCGCTCAGCAGCGAGCGGGCCACCTCCGCGTGACGCTCTGCGCGGGTGGACTGGTAGACGACCTCGTCGTCCCAATCGAGACCGAGCCACTTGAGGCCGCGGATTATCGCCTCGATGGCTTCGGGCGTGGAGCGCTGGCGGTCGGTATCCTCGATGCGCAGGCGGAAGACGCCGCCGTGGTGCTTGGAGTAGAGCCAGTTGAAGAGCGCGGTGCGCGCGCCGCCGATGTGCAGATATCCGGTGGGTGAGGGGGCGAAACGGGTGACGGGTGCCATGCTTCCTACAGTGCTCTCGATTAGAAATTTTCGATGGAGTTCCGCCCTCAAGCAAGGGCGCGTGGCTTTTAGCACAGCCGCGGGCTTCCTGTCATATCCCAAGGCACCGCCAGCCCTCTGAGACAATCTGATACTCTCTTTTCGGCCCCGCATTGGGCAGAGTTTGCGCTCATCTCCTGTTGACGGATCGAAGGTGCGGGGAAGCGAGTGGGGGCGCGAGGCGAAGCGGCAGAGCGTGTCCGCGCCACACTGGCGCCGGACGGTTTGCTGGTATGGGCGCCGGTTCCCTTCGCCCTGGGGACGGGACTCTATTTCGGCCTCGCGAGGGAGCCCGACATCCAATGGCTGCTTTATGGGCTCGCGCCCACGGCTGTTCTGCTGCTGTCCTGCTACCGTCTGCCGGCGCTGCGACTCTTGCTCCTCGGCTCTCTACTGGTCCAGTTGGGTCTGTTGAACGCCGCCTGGCGTTCTGACTCCGTCGGCACCCCTTTGATTGAGAATCGCTTGCCGCCGCAGATCCTGGAAGGCCGGATCGACCTGCTGGAAGCCGACAGCGGCAGCCACCGCCTTGTCCTATCCGGTCTCCGCTTCGAAAAGCCGCCCGAAGGCGCGCCGCCCAGGCGTGTGCGCCTGAGGTTGGCGAGCGGTGGGGAGGCGCTGGAGCCGGGCGACCGTATCCGCTTGCGCGCTGTGCTGCTGCCACCCTCGCGGCCTCTCGTGCCGGGCGGGTTCGATTTTGCGCGCCGCGCCTACTTCCAGGGCATCGGCGCCGTGGGCTACGCCTACGGAACGGCGGAGCGGACCGGGGCGGCGCCTCCACAGGGGGTTGGGGAGAGATGGCGCGGCTTCTGGAACGGACTGCGGCTGCGGATCGGCGCGCGCATTCAAGAGGTGGTTCCCGGTCAGGCCGGCGCCGTCGCGGTGGCGCTGGTCACCGGGCAGCGCGGCGCCCTCTCCGAAGAAACCGAAGAGGCGATGCGCCGTTCAGGCCTCGCCCACCTTCTGGCGATCTCCGGCCTGCACCTCGGCCTCGTGGCGGCGACGCTGGTCTTTTCTCTGCGCTTTGCCCTGGCGGCGGCGCCGGGCGTGGCGCTTCGCTGGCCGATCAAGAAGATCGCGGCTGTGGGCGGCATGGTGGCCGCCTTCTGCTATCTGTTCCTCGCCGGGGCGACCATCCCGGCGCAACGCGCCTTCGTGATGGTCGCCATCGCCCTCTTCGCGGTGCTGTTGGAGCGCAACCCCTTTTCCTTGCGGCTGGTCGCCGCCGCCGCCTTCCTGGTGCTCGCCGTGGCGCCGGAGAGCCTGCTCTCGCCCTCCTTCCAGCTTTCCTTCGCCGCCGTGACCGCGCTGGTCGCCTTTTTCCGGCACTCCCGCCTCGGCGCGCCTCAGTCGGAGGAAGGAGAGCGTGGGGGGACCTCCAGGCTGCTGCTCTACTTCCTGGTGCTGAGCACGACATCGCTGATCGCGATTCTGGCCACCACGCCCTTCGCGCTCCATCACTTCGGCCGGGTGACGCCCTATGGGCTCTTCGCAAATCTGGTGGCCGTGCCCCTGACGGCGCTCATTATCATGCCGGCGGCCGTGGCCGCGGGGCTGCTCTGGCCACTGGGCTTGGAGGCGCTGGCTCTGGCGCCCATGGGCTGGGCGATCGAGCTGCTGCTCTTCATCGCGGGCTGGTTCTCAAGTTTGCCGGGCGCATCCCTCGCCCTGCCGACCCTGCCGCTCGGCGGACTGCTCATGGTAACGGCGGGCGGCCTCTGGCTCTCGCTGACGCGCGGGCGGGCGCGCTGGTTGGGATTGCTGCTGGTGATTCCGGGCTTGGCCGCCAGTCCCCTGAAGCCTCTACCGGATCTGCTGGTCGACGAGCGCGGAGAACTGATCGCCCTGCGCGGAGAGGAGGGGCGCTACTATCTTTCGAGCCTCCGGCGGGAAGCCTTCACGCGGAAGCTCTGGCTACAGCATCTGGGAGAAACGCAAGCGGGATCCTGGCGCGAGGCGCAGGAAACCGGGGCGGTGCAGTGCGACAGCAAAGGCTGCCTGATCCGGCGCGAAGGATTGCTCGTCGCCGTGAGCGCCACGCCGGAGGGTGCGGCGGAAGACTGCCTGATCGCGGACCTGGTGATTTCACGCGAGCCGCTGCGGCGCGTCGACTGCCCCGCGCCGCTCGGGCGGAGCGACCTCTACGACCTTTTCGACGAGGGCGCGCATCTCTTGACCTTCGAGGGAGGGCCGGAGATCAGACTGGAAACGGTCGAGGAAAGCCGTGGTCAAAGGCCCTGGACGCGTCAGCCCCGATAGAGGGGTGTCAGTAGCGCCGCATCAGACCCACGAGGACACCCTGCACCTGCACACGATCGGGTGGGAAGATGCGGGTCTCATAGGCCTTGTTGGCGGGCTCCAGGGCGATGGAGTGCCCCTTGCGGCGGATGCGCTTCAAGGTGACCTCTCCGTCGTCCACCAGGGCGACCGCGATGGCGCCATTCTCTGCCGTGTCGGCGCGTTTGATGATCACGGTGTCGCCGTCGAAGATCCCGGCGTCGATCATGGAATCGCCTTCGACCTCCAGCGCGTAGAATTCGCCGCGCGCGCTCAACATGGCGCCGGGCACATCGACGAAGTTGCTGTTGTCGCGGAGGGCTTCGATGGGCGTGCCCGCGGCGATTCGGCCATAGAGGGGCAACTGCTGGCTGCTGCCGTCGCCCATCAGGTCAGGCAGGCCTCGCGGCTCCTGACCGAAGACGCCGGTGATGACGTTGCTGCCGGGATCGGCGGCCTGGGCGCCCATGCGGTCTTCGGGGAGCCGCAGAATTTCGATGGCCCGGGCCCGGTGGGGCAGGCGGCGGATGAAGCCGCGCTCCTCCAATCCCGTGATGAGTCGGTGGATGCCTGACTTGGACTTCAGTCCCAGCGCCTCCTTCATCTCATCGAAGGAGGGCGACACGCCATCGGCGCCCAAACGTTCGTTGATGAAGAGAAGAAGTTCGCGCTGTTTTCTGGTCAACATGCTGTCAATTCCCCGATCTACCGCGTTCCCCGCCCGAAGAATAATCTGGGCCCCCAATAGGGAACAAAGTGGAAACTTCGAGAATGTTCTAGTTTAGTTCCTTCTGATGGTCAAGCGCTTTTCGGCAAAGGATCATTCGGCCGTCTGGTCAGAGCGCACGCCCGCCGATCCCCCTCAGCGGGATGACCTGACAAGGCTCGCCCGCGTCGGCGGCGGGGGCGTGCGGGGGACGGATCAGCAGCGCGTCCGCGTCCTTCAGCGTCGCCAGCATGGAGGAGTCCTGCCGGGAGAAGGCGAAGGCGGTCAGCAGTCCCTGATCATCCGATTCCAGACGGGCCCGCAGGTAATCCTCCCGCCGGTCGTTCTCCGGCAGGCCCTTTCCAAGGCGGGCGCTGCGGGGTTCTGGCGCAAGCGCCGGGCAATCCAGAAGTTTCGCCATGATCGGCAGCAGGAAGAGGTAGGAACAGACCAGGCTCGACACCGGGTTTCCGGGCAGTCCCAGCACCGGCAATTCGGCCCAGCGTCCGAACATCAACGGCTTTCCGGGCCGCATCGCGATCTTCCAGAAGTCCAGTTCCAGCCCGCGCGAGGAGAGGGCGCCCTGCACAATGTCGTGCTTGCCGACCGAGGCGCCGCCGGTGGTGACCAGCAGGTCGCAGCCGCGCGCGCCTTCCAGCAGCGCGACCAGCGCATCCTCCCGGTCGGGGGCGATGCCGAGGTTGACCGGCTCTCCGCCCGCTTCCTCGATCAGGGCGGCCAGGGCCAGGACGTTGGAGCTGACGATCTGGTTGGGTCCGATGGCCTCGCCCGGCATGACGATCTCGTCGCCGGTCGCGAGCAAGGCGATTCGCGGCTTGCGGCGCAGTTTCAGCCAGGGGCGGTTCATGGCCGCCGCCAGACCGATATCCCGGGCGCTGAGGCGGGTTCCCGCCGTCAGCTTCACGTCGCCTTCCTTGAAGTCCAGTCCGGCGGGGCGGACATAGTTGCCCTTGCCGACCGGCTGGGCGACGGAAACCTTGTCCCCGTCCAACTCGGCGTCCTCCTGGATCACGATGCAGTCGGCGCCGTCCGGGAGGGGAGCGCCGGTGAAGATCCGGACGGCCTCTCCGGCCTTCAGCGGCCGGTCGTAGGAGCTGCCCGCCGGGACCTCCGCCACCACGGTGAGCGTAACCGGAGCCTGTTCGAGGTCCACGGCCTTCATGGCGAAGCCGTCCATGGCGGACATGTCCTTGGGTGGCTGGGTGCGGTGGGAGGCGAGGTCCTCGGCCAGCACGCGCCCGCCGGCCTGGGCCAGCGACAGCGTCTCCGGGGCGAGCGGGCTGAAGGCTTCGAGGATGCGCGCGCGGGCCTCTGCTACCGGCAGCATCACTTGGCCTCGTAGGTGCCGGACTTGCCGCCCGACTTGTGCAAGAGGCGGATATCGGTGATGCGCATGCCCTTATCGACCGCCTTGCACATGTCGTAGACCGTAAGCGCCGCAACCGAGACGGCGGTGAGCGCCTCCATCTCCACGCCTGTCCGCCCAATCAGCTTGCAGGTGGCCTTGATGTCCACGGCGCTTGCCGCCTCGTCCAGCGAAAGCTCCACCTTGACCGAGGAGAGGGAGAGGGGATGGCAGAGCGGGATCAGGTCGGGTGTGCGCTTTGCGCCCATGATCCCGGCCAGCCGCGCCACGGAAAGCACGTCGCCCTTCTTCATGCCGCCGGATGCGATGAGCCGGGCCGTCTCCTCCGACAGCTCGACACGCCCGCCCGCAACGGCGACCCGCTCGGTCTCGCCCTTGCCGGAGACGTCCACCATCACGGCCTTGCCGCTTTCGTCGAAGTGCGTGAAGTCGCCCATCGGTCCACTCCCTCAGGCGCTTTGCAGAGAGGCGCTGCCGCCCGCCGCATCGGGCAGCAGCGCGCGGGTCGCCTCCGCCACGTCGGGCTGGCGCATCAGCGATTCGCCGATCAGGAAGGCCTCGGCCCCGACGCGGCGCATGCGCTCCAGGTCCGGACGCGCGTAGAGCCCGCTCTCGGCGATCAGCAGACGGTCATCGGGAACGCGGCCCGCAAGCCGCTCCGTGGTCTGAAGATCGACCTCTAACGTTTTGAGATTACGATTATTTATGCCGATCATTGGGGATCGGAGCTTTAGAGCGCGATCCAACTCTTCCCCGTCGTGCACCTCGATCAGAACGTCCATGCCCCACTCAAGCGCGGCGGCTTCCAGTTCTGCTGCCTGGGCATCCTCCAGCGCCGCCATGATCAGCAGGATGCAGTCGGCGCTTAGCGCGCGGCTTTCCACCACCTGATACGGCTCCAGCATGAAGTCCTTGCGCAAAGCGGGCAGGGCGACGGCCTTGCGCGCGGCTTGAAGATAGCGGTCGTCGCCCTGGAAGTACTTCTCGTCGGTCAGCACCGAAAGGCAGCTCGCGCCTCCGGCCTCATAGGCGCGGGCCAGGGACGGTGGGTCGAAGTCCTCGCGAATCAGCCCCTTGGAGGGGGACGCCTTCTTGATCTCGCAGATAAGACCGTATCCGCGGGTTCGCGCGGCCTCGGCCAAGGCTGCGTGAAAGCCGCGCGGCGCGTCGGCCTGCTTGGCGCGCGCCTCCAACTCCGCGAGCGAGATTGAGGCCTTCTTCGCGGCGATGTGGGTGCGCTTGTCCTCGCAGATGCGTTCCAGAACGTCGCTCATGCTCCCGTTCCCGTCCCTTCGTTGCTGATCGCGACCATCCGCTGCAGCACCTCGCGGGCGCGCCCTTCGTCGATGGCGGCGGCGGCCTGGGCCGCGCCCTCCTTGAGATCGCCCGCCTTTTCCGCGACGAGAAGCGCGGCGGCGGAGCCCATCAGGACGATATCACGATAGCCGCCCTCGGCCCCATTCAGCAGCGCCTTCAGCGCCTCTGCGTTCTCCTCGCCGCTGCCGCCCAGGATCGAGCTCAGCTCGTGGCGCGGCAGGCCGGCGTCCTCGGGCGTGATCTCAAAGCTGGTCACCTTACCGTCCTTTAACTCCGCGACCTTCGTGGGGCCGGTGATGGAGATCTCGTCCAATCCGGGATCGCCATGCACCAGCCAGGCCCGCTCGGAGCCGAGGTCGCCCAGGACCTGGGCGAGGGGCTCAAGCCAGGCGTCGGAGAAGACCCCCATCACCTGACGCTTGACCCCGGCTGGATTGCAGAGCGGCCCCAGCAGATTGAAGATCGTGCGGGTCCCCAACTCCATGCGCGAGGGACCCACGTGGCGCATGGCGCTGTGATAGCGCGGCGCGATCAGGAAGGCCGTGCCCACTTCGGCCAGAGTGCGCTCGACCTGGGCTTTCTCCGCATCCAGGTTAACCCCGAGGGCTTGCAGCACATCGGCGGCGCCACTCTTGGAGGAGGCGGCGCGGTTGCCGTGCTTGGCCACCGGCACGCCGCAGGCGGCGACGACCAGCGCGACGGCGGTGGAGATGTTGAGGGTGCCGACCCCGTCGCCGCCGGTGCCGCAGGTGTCTATCGCGCCGGCGGGCGCTTTCACCTTCTCCATCTTCGCCCGCATGGCGCGCGCCGCGCCGGTGATCTCCTCGACTGTCTCGCCGCGCACGCGCAGCGCCATCAGGAACCCGCCGATCTGGGTCGGCGTGGCCTTGCCGGACATCATGATGTCAAAGGCGCGCTCGGCTTCAGCCGCGTCCAGCGATTGGGCCCCAGCCACCTTGGCGATAAGCGGCTTCAGGTCGAGAGTGTCGTCGGTCATGGAGGCTCCGCCTTCTTGCGCTTGCTGTCCGCGGCCTTAGGCGACCGCGCGGGTTGCGTTGTGCCCCGCCAGCCGCAGGAAGTTTCCAAGCAACTTGTGGCCGTGCTGGGAGGCGATGGATTCCGGGTGGAACTGCACGCCGTGCACCGGGTGCTCGCGGTGCTGCATCCCCATGATCATGCCGTCGGCGGTCTCGGCGGTCACCTCCAGGCAGTCCGGCAGCCCCTCGCGCGCCACCACCAGCGAGTGATAGCGGGTCGCCTCGAAGTTGTTGGGCAAGCCCTCGAAGACGCCGGCGCCTTTGTGTGAGACTTCGGAGACCTTGCCGTGCATGGGCTTCGGGCCGCGCACGACCTTGCCGCCGAAGGCCTGGCCGATGGCCTGATGGCCGAGACAGACCCCCAGTATCGGCAGGCGTCCCGCGCCGCGCTCGACCATTTCCAGGCAGATGCCCGCCTGATCCGGGTCGCAAGGACCGGGCGAAAGGATGACCCCCTGTGGGTTCATGGCCAGCAGTTCATCGACAGTGATGGCGTCGTTGCGCCAGACCTTCACCTCCGCTCCCAGCTCGCCCAGGAAGTGGTAGAGGTTGTAGGTGAAGGAGTCGTAGTTGTCGATTAACGCAAACATGTCAGGGCCTTAAAAGGGTTTATTCATGCTGCGCTCCTGGCAGCGAGACGAAGGTTATAGCAGGCCGTTGTCGCTGCTGAAAAGCGCCCCTTGACCTTCCAGTTACTGGAACCCCCATATCCGAATGACGAGAGAACAACAGCAATGCATTAAGGACAGCGATTGTCTATGAGCACGAAGCATTCCAAGGCCCACGAGGTGGCCCACGAGATGGGTCACGAGGCGGCCCACGAGAAGGGCCACAGCGATGTCACCCTCGATATCGAGGGCATGACCTGTGCGGGCTGCGTCTCGCGGGTCGAGAAGGCCCTGCGTTCGGTTCCCGGCGTGGAAACGGCCGAGGTCAACCTGGCGAGCCGTTCGGCGCGCGTAAGCCTGCTGGACGAGACGGCGATCGCGGGTCTTGAAGAGGCGGTCGCCAATGTCGGCTATCATGCCGAAAGGCGAGGTCACGAGGTCGGCCACCACCACCCGGAACCGGCGCGGCTTTCAACGGCTGCGATCCTGATTCTCGCCCTCTCCATTCTCCTGACCCTGCCGCTGATCGTGCCCATGCTGCTCGGCTGGTTCGGGATCGAGGCCATGCTGCCGCCGATGGTGCAGTTGCTGCTGGCGACCCCGGTGCAGTTCGTTGCGGGCTGGCGCTTCTACCGCCCGGCGCTGATCGCGATCCGCCACGGCGAATTCAACATGGACAGTCTGGTCGTGGTCGGCACCTCTGCCGCCTACGGCCTTTCACTGGCCCTTACCTTGGGCGCCGCCGACCCCTGGAGCGCCGGGGGCGTGGAGCTTTATTTCGAGGCATCGGCGGCTGTCATAACCCTGGTCCTTTTGGGCCGGATGCTTGAAGACAAGGCGCGCCTGGCGGCGGGCTCCGCACTGAAGGCTCTCGCATCCCTGCGGCCCGAGAAGGCGCGGGTCGAGCGCGACGGAAAACTGGAGACCGTCTCCCTCGATGCCCTGCAGAAGGGAGAGGTCGTCATTGTCTCCCCCGGTGAGCGCTTTCCGGTCGACGGGGTCGTGCTGGAGGGCGAGAGCCAGGCGGACGAGTCGCTCCTGACAGGTGAAAGCCGCGCCGTGCCCAAGGGCCGCGACGACAAGGTGGTCGGGGGCTCGCTGAACGGCGACGGGCGGCTTCGGGTGCAGGTGACGGCCGCCGGTGAAGGAACGCAGCTTGACCGCCTGATGGACTTGGTGGAGCGCGCTCAGGGCTCCAAGGCTCCGGTGCAGCGTCTCGTGGACCGCATCGCGTCGGTCTTCGTCCCGGCGGTGCTGGTGTTCAGCCTCGTCACCTTGGGCGGCTGGCTGCTTGCGGGAGCCTCCGCCAGCGAAGCCGTCATCAACGCCGTCTCCGTCCTGGTCATCGCCTGTCCCTGCGCGCTTGGCCTGGCGACGCCGACGGCGATCATGGTCGGGACCGGTCTGGCGGCCCGTCACGGCATCCTGATCCGGGACGCAGCCGCGCTGGAGATGGCCCGCAAGGTAGAGGTCGTGGCCTTCGACAAGACCGGTACGCTCACCAAGGGCGCGCCGCAGGTGCGCAGCGTGGCGGTGGCCGAGGGTCTCAGCGAAGACGAGTTGCTGCGCCTGACGGCCTCGGCCCAGTCCGGCAGCAGCCATCCCCTGGCGCGCGCGATCATTGCCGCAGCCGAGGAACGTGACCTTTCGACGGTCGAGCCGCAGGAGCAAAAGGTGCTGGCGGGCCGGGGCCTCTCGGCGCAGGTCGAAGACCGCAGGCTCTTGATCGGCAGCAAGCGCCTGATGACGGAGCGTTCCATTGACGTCTCGCCGCTCGAGCAGGAAGGCAAACGGGCAGAGCAGGCGGGCCAGAGCCTGGTTTGGGTGGCTGAGGAAGGCGGGCCGCTTCTGGGAGTCATGGGCCTGGGCGACGCCTTGCGGGACACGGCCAAGCGGGGCCTTGAACGCCTCAAGGAACAAGGCCGCAGCACGCTCATGATCTCCGGCGACAGCGAAGAGGCGGCGCGCGGCATGGCTGAAGGCCTGGCGCTCGATGAGCTGCGGGCCGAGCTGCTGCCCGATCAGAAGCTGGAGATCATCGAAGGCTTTTCCAAGAGCGGTAAGGTGATCGCCATGGTGGGCGACGGCGTCAACGACGCGCCCGCGCTGGCGGCTGCCGACCTTGGCATCGCCATGGGCAAGGGGACCGAGGCCGCGGTGGAGGCCGCCGGGATCACCCTGATGCGCGAAGACCCGCGCCTGGTGGCCGACGCTCTCGGCTTGGCCGAGGCGACCTACCGCAAGATCAAACAGAACCTCTTCTGGGCCTTCATCTATAACGTCGTTGGGCTGCCGCTTGCGGCGCTTGGGTACCTGAACCCGGTTTTCGCCGGGGCCGCCATGGCGTTAAGCTCGGTTTGCGTGGTCTCCAACTCGCTTCTCTTGAGGCGCTTTGCCGGCCGCATGACCAAAGAGGACGAATAGAAATGAAGATCGGTGAGGTGGCCAAGGCTTCCGGCGTTCCGCCGAAAACCATCCGCTATTACGAGGGCATCGGCCTGATCGCTCCGGCGGACCGCACGGAATCCGGCTACCGCGACTATGACCAGCGCGATCTGGAAACGCTGCGTTTCATCTCACGGGCCCGCAATCTCGGGTTCAGGGTGCGGGAGGTGGCGGACCTCCTGACGCTCTGGCGCGATCGGGAACGCTCCTCCGCCCAGGTAAAGGCCGTGGCGCAGGAGCACCTCGATGACGTCGATGCCCGCATCGCCGAACTGCAATCCCTGAGGGAGACGCTCGCCGAACTGATCGAGCGCTGCCACGGGGACGCCCGGCCCGATTGCCCGATCCTGAAGGATCTCGCCGGGCGCAGCCGGTAAAGCGACTCCGGGCCGCTGTGCTAGCGTCTCTTCACGTTCAGACGGGGGAGACGGAGCGCACGCGCGGCCATGGCGAGGAAAGTCAGCAAGCCTGCCTCTAGGCGCTCGACCGCCAAGCCGGCAGCCAAGCGAAAATCCAGCAGCAAGAGCCGCCGCCGCAAGACGGCGGCTTCGGGTATTTCGCTTCAGCGCTTCTTCGTCGGCGCCATGCGGTTGGCTCTGGTTTCCCTCGGGATTTTCGCGGTGGGACTGATCCTGGGGCTCTACTTCTCTCACACGCCGCCGGGCGAGCCCGTGGCCGGGGAAGATCGTCAGATCGTCGCTGAAGAACCGGAGGCCTACCGGCTTTCGCCCGTGCCGCAGCCGCCCAAGCCAAAGCCCCAGATCGTACAGCGGCCCGAGGTGCTGCCGCAGGTGAAGGCTGCAGCGCCAGCTCCCGCGCCCGTTCCGGAACCCGCAGTCCTCGCGCCTGAGGTGGAGAAGCCGGTGGTTCCGCAAGCCGTGGTCGCCCCGGCCCGCCAGGCGACCTGGCTGCGCAACGCCGTCGCCGTCGATGCCCCGCAGGAAAAGCCGTGGATCGCAATCGTGCTGGACGATGTCGGCGTGAATCGCAGCACTGCCTGGGAAGCTATCGACCTGCCGCCGCCCTTGACGCTGGCCTTCATGACCTATGCCAGCGATCTGCCGCGCATGACCCAGGCCGCGCGCGAACGGGGGCACGAGTTGATGGTGCATTTCCCCATGGAACCCTCGGACATCGCGCACAACGATCCGGGCGAGAACGCCTTGCTGCTGGGGCTGTCACGCAACGAGATCGAGCGGCGGTTGGATTGGGGCCTGGCGCGCTTCGAAGGCTATGTCGGCGTCAACAACCACATGGGCAGCCGCTACACCGAGGATGCCGAGGCGCTGAAGCCCGTCATGGCGGCGCTCAAGGAGCGCGGCCTGCTGTTCCTGGATTCCCGAACCTCGGCCCGGTCGGTGGCGGGCGGGGTGGCGCGGCGGGCCGGTCTGCCCGTTATCGCCCGCGATGTCTTCCTGGACCACGAGCCGACCAGCAGTTTCGTGGTGCAGCAGCTTGAGGAGTTGGAGACCATCGCCCAGCGGCGCGGCTATGCCGTGGGGATAGGCCATCCGCAGAGCTATACGCTGGAGGTTCTGCGCGAATGGATTCCCAGCGCGCGGGAGCGGGGCTTCGTGATCGTGCCCCTGACGGCGATCGTGAAGCGGCGCGGCGAGGTCGGCTGACCCGGCTGGGTTTGGGCTCCTTAGGTCTGCTTCTTTCTAGTTCTGGGACTTCGCGAAATTCACTGCTTCCTCGGCGGCGCGCAGCAGGGCGCGGGCCTTGTTGCAGCTCTCCTGATACTCCGCTTCCGGGTCGCTGTCCGCGACCACGCCGCCGCCCGCCTGCACGTACATGACCTCTTTCTTGATGAGCGCCGTGCGCAGCGCGATGCAGGTGTCCATGTCGCCGCCCGCGCCCAGATAACCGACCGCGCCGGCGTAGATGCCGCGTCGCTCGGGCTCCAGCTCCTCGATGATCTCCATGGCGCGGACCTTGGGCGCGCCGGAAACGGTGCCCGCCGGGAAGCCTGCCGCCAGCGCGTCGATCATGTCGAAGCCCGCGCGGATGCGGCCCACCACGTTGGAGACGATGTGCATGACGTGGCTGTAGCGCTCTATGGTGTACTGCTCGGTGACCTTCACGCTGCCGATCTCGGCGACCCGGCCGACATCGTTGCGCCCCAGGTCGAGCAGCATCAGATGCTCCGACAGTTCCTTGGGATCGGCCAGAAGCTCTTCGGCCAGCGCGCGGTCCTCTTCGGGCGTCGCGCCCCGCTTGCGGGTCCCGGCTATGGGGCGGATGGTGATATCGCCTTGACGCAGCCGCACGAGGATCTCGGGGCTGGAGCCCACCACGGCCATCTCGCCCATCTCCAGAAAGAAGAGAAAGGGGGAGGGGTTCAAGCGGCGCAGCGCCCTGTAGAGCGCGAAGGGCGGCAGCTCGAAAGGCAGGCGGAAGCGCTGCGAGGGGACCACCTGGAAGATGTCGCCGGCCAGGATGTACTCCTTGGCCTTCTCCACCATGCGGTGATAGCCCTCCCGCGTGGTGTTCGACTGCGGTTCGGGAAGTTGCGCCTGGGTTCCGATCGGCAGGCGTCGGTCGTGCAGCGAACGCTCGAAGTCCTCGGCCACTTTCGAGAGGCGCTCCAGCGCGCGCTCATAGGCCAAGCGAGCGTCCAACCCGTCTCGCGGGAAGACCGGCGTGAAGACTGTGATCTGGTCTTCCAGACGGTCGAAGACCGCGACGATGGTGGGGCGCAGAAAGAGGGAGTCGGGAATCTCCAGGACATCCGGGTTCTCTTCCGGGATCCGCTCCACCTCCCGGATCATGTCATAGCCGAAGTAACCGATCAGGGCCGAGGCCATGGGCGGGCAGTCCTCCGGCAGCGCGATACGGCTCTCGGCGATCAGCGCGCGCAGGTTCTCCAGCGGCTTGCCCGCCAAGGGCTCGAAGGCCTCGCTGTCGCTGAGAGCCTGCCGGTTGATTTCCGCCTTGCCGCTTTTGCAGCGCCAGATGACGTCGGGCTTCATGCCGATGAAGGAGTAGCGCCCGATGGTCGTGCCGCCCTCCACCGATTCGAAGAGGCAGCGGAAGGACTGCCCGTCGGTCAGCTTCAGAAAGGCCGAAACGGGCGTTTCAAGGTCGGCCAGCAGACGCAGCGAGACGACCTGGGATTCGCCTGCCTGGTACTTGGTCTTGAAGGCCTCGTAGTCTGGCGTGGTCTGCATGAGAGGGCCCAAGCCTTCCTGGCCGCGACGGCGTTAGAGGTAGTTCTGGAGCAGCAGGTCGATCTGCTGGCGGTTCACGGAGACGCCCTGTTCTTCGCGCAGAGCCTGAAGCAGCTGCGCGCCCAGGTCGTTCTGCATCGCCCCCAGGGTGACGGCCCGCAGGTCGTCGAGAGCCTGCTGATCTTCCGAGGGCTCCGGGGTCTCGATGGCGCTCAGCCGAACCACGATCTCGGCCAGGGGGCCGACGGTGGTGCGCACCTCCTCGGGCTCCATCTGGAACAGGGTGGAGGTGAACTGCGGGGAGGGGACCTTCTGCTGGTCGCGCTCATTGCGGGCAACGCCCTCTGTCGTCTCCACGACCAGATTCATGCCCTCGGGCTTCTCGACCGCCTCGATCGCCGCTTCCAGGGTCAGACCCTCGGCGGCCTTGGCCTGGATCGCCTCGGCGAGTTCCCCGGCAAGGCGGGCGCGCTCTTCCTGCTTCCAGCGGCGGATCACGCTGTCGCGAACCTCGGAGAGGGGGCGCTCGCTTTCCGGCGTGATGCCGTCGACCCGGACCATGAAGTAGCCGTCGTCGCCGGTCTCGATCAGAAGGCTCTCGAGGCCCGGTTCGAGCTGATAGGCCTCCGTCAGGATCGCTTCGCGCGGCTCCAGGCCCTCCACCAGGGCGCCATCGGGCGTGCGCCCGCTGCGGTCCACCGCGTCGATGCTCTGGATCGGCAGCGCCAAGGCCGCGGCGGCTTCCTCAAGCGAGGCGCCTCCGGCAATAGTGTCGTCGAACTCGTTCGCCAGCGTGACGAGGCTGTCGATAGCCTGGCCGCGCTTCAGCTCGCGCGTCAGTTCGTCCCGCACCTCTTCAAAGGTACGCAGCGAACCGGCTGTCACGCTGTCGATCCGAATGACGTGGAAACCAAGGGGGGAGGCGGCGGGACCGACCACGCTGCCGGCCTCTCCCTGGAAAGCGGTCTCGGCGACGGCGCCGGGCAGCTCATCCTTGGTCACGCTGCCGAGGTCCACAGGGCCGGGCAGGCCCAGCTCTTCGGCGGCGGCTGCAAGCGTCTTGCCTTCCTGCGCGGCGGCGGCGAGCGCCTGTGCGTCCTCCTCGGCCGACAACACGACCTGGGTCAGGGTGCGGGTCTCCGGCACCTCGAAACTGGATTTGCGCAGCTCGTATTCTTCGCGCAGTTGCTCCTCGCTGACCGCGACCTCGTCCATCAGGTCTTCGGCGGTGATGCGGACCACGGTCAGGGCGCGGTACTCCGGCGCCATGAAGTTCTGCTTCTGCTCCTGATAGAAGCTCTGAAGGGCGACTTCCTCCGGGTCTTCGATGTCGGCGAAGGCGCTGTGGAACAGCGTCACGTAGCGCGCATCGCGCGTTTCATTCTCATAGGCGTAAAGCGGCATGGCGAAGGCATCGGGGACTTCCAGACCCGCGAAGGCGGCGTCCAGAAGCTGCTGGCGCGCGATGGACTTGCTCAGGACGCCCAGGAACATCGACTCGCTCATGTTGTTGGCGAAGAGCGCGTTGCGCAGCAAGGAGGGATCGAACTGTCCGTCGGGCCCTTGGAAACCGGGGTCCTGGCGAATCGATTCGCGCAGCTGCTCCTCGGTGACCGTCATGCCGAGATCGTCGCTCAGAAGATCGATGGAGGTCTGGGTGATGAGGCGCTCCAGCGCGCGTTCGGCCACGCCGAAGTCGCGGATCTGATCGCCATCCAGCGAACGGCCCAGCATCTGCTGGGTGCGGTTGACCTCCTGTTGCAGGACCCGGCTGTACTCCGCGACGGTGATCTCGCGATCGCCCACCTTCGCAACGACGCTGTCCGCACCCTGTCCCCTGAAGATGTCGCCGATGCCCCAGACGGCGAAACTCAGGATCAGGAGAGCGAAGAGCCCGATCGTTACGATCTTGCCGACGGTGCTGCGCATGGTCTTGAGCATGATTGCCTCTTCAGGTCCTTCCTGGCGGTCCCCGGCTGACGCGGGACCTCTTTCAACGGTGCGGCGAACGGCGCCGCCAAGGGGGCGGCGCGGCGCGCATCTTAGAGAGGCGCTCAAGACCCGGCAACCGCCAAAGAGCGGCGCTCTTCCCACCCCCCTCGGACCCTGGAAAGCCGGGGCTCTTCGTGCTACCAGCAAGCCTTGCGATTGACGGGTGAAGAACGGGGTCGAGATGAGGCGGAAGCTGATTGCGGGCAATTGGAAGATGAACGGCCTTCTGGGCGATGGGGTGGAGCTTGCGCGCGCCCTGAGCAACCTGGCGGCGGGTGAGAGTCCGAATTGCGACCTTCTGGTCTGCCCGCCGGCGACGCTGATCATGACCGTGGGCGGGGTCCTGTCCAGCGGCCCCATCGCGCTCGGCGGACAGGACTGCCACAGCGAGCCCGGCGGCGCGCACACCGGAGACATCGCCGCGCCCATGCTGGCGGACCTGGGGTGCAGCCATGTGATCGTCGGCCACTCCGAAAGGCGCGCCGACCACGACGAGAGCGACGCCCTGGTCAAGGCGAAGGCGGAGGCCGCGCTGGCCGCGGGCCTGACGCCCATCGTCTGCCTGGGGGAAAGCCTGGAGGAGCGGGAGGCTGGACGCGCGCTCTCTATCGTAGCGGATCAGCTTCGCGGCTCTCTGCCTGAGGGCGGCACCGCTGTCGTTGCCTACGAACCGGTCTGGGCGATCGGAACGGGAAAGAGCGCGACCCCTGACGACGTTGCCGAGGTTCACGCGGAGCTGCGGCGCGTCCTGGAGGAGATGCGGGGTGCTGAGGAGGCCTCCGCCACACTGATCCTTTATGGCGGCTCGGTGAAACCCAACAATGCCGCGGAGCTGTTGGCTCTGGCGGATGTCGATGGCGCGCTGGTCGGAGGCGCCAGCCTGAAGGCCGACGATTTTTGGGAGATCGCGCGCGCTTGCCCCTAGCAATAGCGGGTCAAAGGGTCTAAATACCCCTCCCGAAAGCCATGTGTTGAATGAACGGCGGCAGCCGGGCCTTTCCTGGAAGAGAAAACCGGGCGCCCGCCAAGGACTTGCTGGGAAGCGGAAAGCTCCATGTTTTCGATCATCCTCGTCATCTTTCTGTTGGTCACGCTCGCCATGATCGGCGTCGTGCTGATGCAGCGCAGTGAAGGCGGCGCGCTCGGCATCGGCGGCGGTGGCGGCGGCGGTGGCGGCGGAGGTTTCCTCACCGGTCGCGGTACCGCCAACCTCTTGACCCGCACCACTGCCATTCTCGCAGCCTGCTTCATGGGACTGAGCGTCGTGCTCACGATCCTCTCGGGCGTGGACCGTGAAGGCGGTTCGTCGGTTCTTGACGACCTGGGCGGCAGCGAGCAGCTCGCGCCCCTGGCGCCGCTCCCGGCCGAAGAGGGCACGGACGGCAGTAGCGATAGCGAGCCGAGCGCGCCCAGCGTGCCGGTTCAGTAACGGACGACTCGAGTCGCGCCGGATCGGGAGCTTCCTGGTCCGGCGCGATTTCTTTTGTGCGCTTCGGAATTCGGCGCGCGCCACGCCGCCAAAGTGCGGCGAATCATAGGGTTGCCGGGGCAGGCCCTTCTGGGTTCCACGGCGGGCAGGAACGAGCGATAGAGGGAGGCTTGCTCCGAAAGGAGTTAGGCCCGATAGTGTCCATCCATGGCGCGATTCATCTTCATCACCGGCGGCGTGGTCTCCTCTCTCGGCAAGGGTCTTTGTTCAGCGGCGCTCGGCGCTCTGCTCCAGGCCCGCGGCTATAAGGTCCGGCTCAGGAAGCTGGACCCCTACCTCAACGTCGATCCGGGCACCATGAGCCCGACGCAGCACGGTGAGGTCTACGTGACCGACGACGGCGCGGAGACCGATCTGGACCTGGGCCACTACGAGCGCTTCACCGGCGTTCCCTCCCGCAAAAGCGACAACGTCACCACCGGGCAGATCTACTACAAGGTCCTGGCCCGCGAGCGGCGCGGCGACTACCTCGGCGCGACCGTGCAGGTCATCCCGCACGTGACCGACGCCATCAAGGAGTTCGTCCTGGGCGATGTCGGGGACGAGGACTTCATCGTTTGCGAGATTGGCGGCACAGTCGGCGACATCGAGGGACTGCCGTTCCTGGAAGCCATCCGTCAGCTCGGCAACGAGCTTGGCCGAGAGCGCGCGCTCTTCATGCACCTGACGCTGCTGCCCTATATCAAGACGGCGGGAGAGCTTAAGACCAAGCCGACCCAGCACTCGGTGAAGGAGCTCCAGTCCGTCGGTATCCGCCCGGAGATCCTGGTCTGCCGGACCGAGGAGCCGATTTCGGAGAGCGAGCGCCGCAAGATCGCTCTCTTCTGCAATATCCGGCCTGAGTCCGTGATCGAGGCGATGGACGTGGATTCCATCTACGCGGTTCCCCATGCCTATCATGCGGAGGGACTGGATACCGAGGTCTGCCGTCACTTCGGCCTGGAGACAGCGGAGCCCGACCTGACGGTCTGGAACGAGGTGGTGGAGCGCGTGCGCCAGCCGGACGGCGAAGTGACCATCGGCGTGATCGGCAAGTACACCAGCCTTATCGACTCTTATAAGTCCCTGGCCGAAGCGCTGACCCACGGCGGCATCGCCAACAACGTCAAGGTCAAGATCGATTGGTTGGACTCCGAAATCTTCGAGACCGAAGGGGCGATCCAGCACTTGGAGAACGTCCACGGCATCCTGGTGCCGGGCGGCTTCGGCGAGCGCGGCAGCGAAGGCAAGATCGCGGCCGCCAACTTCGCGCGCGAGCGCGCGGTTCCCTATTTCGGGATTTGCTTCGGCATGCAGATGGCGGTGATCGAAGCCGCGCGCAACATGGCCGGATACAAGGGCGCGGGCTCTTCGGAGTTCGGCAAGCCCGAGGTGCCCGTCGTCGGCCTCCTCACCGAATGGACGCGCGGCAACGAGGTGGAGAGGCGCGGCAGCGCCGACGACCTGGGCGGCACCATGCGCCTGGGCGCCTATCCCTGTAACCTGAAGCCGGGATCGAAGGTGCGCGAGATCTACGGCGCCGACCATATCGAGGAGCGCCATCGCCACCGCTATGAGGTCAACATCGCGTTCCGCGAGGCGCTGGAGAAGGCGGGCTTGATCTTTTCCGGCCTCTCCCCAGATGGGGAGCTACCGGAAATTGTGGAATTGGCCGAGCACCCCTGGTTCATCGGCGTGCAGTTTCACCCGGAACTGAAGTCGAAACCCTTCGACCCGCATCCGCTTTTCACGTCCTTCGTGAAGGCGGCGGTGGAGCAATCGCGCCTCATGTAGCCGGGGCGCCGTTATCGAGGCAGCAAAGCCCATGTCCGAGCCTAACCGTAGCGTCGCCATCGGCGACCTGACCGTCGCCAACGACAGGCCCTTCACCCTGATCGCCGGTCCCTGCCAGATCGAAAGCCGCCAGCATGCGCTGGAGACCAGCCAGGCGATCAAGGAGATCACGGACGCCTTGGGCATCCCGCTCATCTATAAGTCCTCCTTCGACAAGGCGAACCGGACCTCCCTCAAGGCCGCGCGCGGTGTTGGGATCGGGGAGGGGCTGGAGATTCTGGCCGAGGTGCGGGCCTCGACCGGCTGCCCCACGCTGACGGACGTGCACCTGCCCGAGCAGTGCGCGCCGGCCGCCGAGGCGGTGGACGTGCTCCAGATCCCGGCCTTCCTCTGCCGCCAGACGGACCTTTTGATCGCCGCCGCCGAAACCGGTGCCGCGATCAATGTGAAGAAGGGCCAGTTCCTGGCGCCCTGGGACATGAAGAACGTGTTCGCCAAGCTGAAGGAGGCCGGCAACGAGCGCGTGCTTCTGACCGAGCGCGGCGCCTCCTTCGGGTACAACACCCTGGTCTCCGACATGCGCGGTTTGCCCATCATGGCGCGCGACACCGGCTGTCCCATCGTCTTCGATGCGACCCACTCGGTGCAGCAGCCGGGCGGGCAGGGCACCTCCTCGGGCGGACAGCGCGAGTTCGCGCCGGTCCTGGCCCGCGCCGCCATTGCGGTCGGCGTCGCCGCGGTCTTCGCGGAGACCCACCAAGACCCCGACAACGCCCCCTCCGACGGGCCGAACATGATTCCGCTGACCCGGTTGAAGGAGATGCTCTCGGTCATGGCGGAGCTCGACAAGGTCGCCAAGGCGCATCCCGTTTCGATCTGATTTGGACTCAGCCGCCTTTCGGGGCCGCTTCAGCTTGCCGCTCGCGCGGCGAGGCGCTATTCCTCTGCTCTCTTCTTTCCTTCGCTGCTAGGACGACAAGGAGCCTGCTTCAGAGATGAGCGCCATCATCGACATCCGCGCCCGTGAGATCCTCGATTCCCGTGGCAACCCCACCGTCGAGGTCGACCTTGTTCTGGAAAGCGGTGCGGTCGGCCGCGCTGCGGTCCCTTCCGGCGCTTCCACCGGCGCCCATGAAGCCGTGGAGCTGCGCGACGGCGACAAGAAGCGCTATCTCGGCAAGGGGGTGACCCAGGCCGTCGAAGCCGTGAACACGGAACTCTATGAGGCGCTGGTCGGCATGGAGGCGGACGACCAGATCCGGCTCGACCGCCTGATGATCGATCTGGACAACACCGGCAACAAGGCCCGCCTGGGCGCGAACGCGATTCTGGGCGTCAGTCTGGCGCTGGCCAAGGCGGCGGCGGAGGAGGCTGGGCTGCCGCTCTACCGCTATGTCGGTGGGGCTTATGCTTCGACCTTGCCGGTGCCGCTCATGAACATCATCAACGGCGGCGCGCATGCCGACAATGCGTTGGACTTCCAGGAGTTCATGATCATGCCCGTGGGCCAGGACAGCTTCCGCGAGGCGCTGCGCTGCGGGGCCGAGGTCTTCCACAGCCTCAAGAAGAAGCTGAGCGACGGCGGCCACAACACCAACGTCGGGGACGAGGGCGGCTTCGCGCCGGGCCTCAAGTCCTCGGAAGAGGCGCTCGGCTTCATCATGTCGGCGATCGAGGCCGCGGGTTACAAACCGGGCGAGGAGGTGCTGCTCGCGCTGGACTGCGCGGCCACCGAGTTCTACGACGAGGGCACCTACAAGATGGCGGGTGAGGGCAAGACGATGGACGGGGGTGAGATGGCCGCCTTCCTCGCGCACCTCGCCGGGAACTATCCCATCGCATCCATCGAGGACGGCATGGCGGAGGACGACTGGGATGGCTGGAAGACCCTGACCGATCAGATCGGCGCCAAGGTCCAGCTCGTCGGCGACGATCTCTTCGTCACCAATCCGGCACGCTTGCGCGACGGGATTGAGAAGGGCGTCGCCAACTCGATCCTCGTGAAGGTCAACCAGATCGGGACCCTGACCGAGACGCTGGAAGCCGTGGAGACCGCTCACAAGGCGCACTACACCGCCGTGATGTCCCACCGCTCGGGCGAGACCGAGGACGCCACCATCGCGGATCTGGCCGTCGCGACCAACTGCGGCCAGATCAAGACCGGCTCGCTGTCCCGCTCGGACCGCATGGCCAAGTACAATCAGCTTCTGCGTATCGAAGAGCAGCTTGGTTCGGCGGCGCGCTACGCGGGCCCCGACCTTCGGAAAGGTTAACGGCGGGCTAGTTGGCGAGCTTCCCGAACTGCTACTAGATATAGTGGTGGCCCTTTGGGCCAGGGTGATCAAAAAGAGAACATAGAGTCTTTTGAGTCACACCGGGAATCCCCTTGGAATCATTGAATTTTTTAGATTGCGCGCCGAGTCGCTTGGTGGTTCCATAGGGGCATGTCGATGCTACAGGAAATACGCAAGCGCGGCGTCGCCGTGTCGCTCCAGGTCTTCGCGGCCTGCATGGTGGTCTACTTCGGCTTCCATGCGGTGCAGGGCGAGCGGGGCTTTCTTGCCTATGTGAAGCTCAACAAGGAGCTTCAGCAGGCCGAGCTCCAGTCCGCCGCTGTTTCCGAACAGCGCGCCGCCTTGGAGATGAAGGTGGCCGGTTTGCGTCCTGAGAGTCTCGACCTCGATCTTCTCGACGAGCGCGCGCGACTGCTGCTGAACTACGGGCAGCCGACCGACGGCGTGGTTCGTTTCGATGGGAATCCCCGGGGGAATTAACCAGGGGTAATCTGGGCGACGGCGACGTGAATTCCGTTTCGAGCAGCCTGAACTAATATCAAGTTAAATAAAAGAAAATCGAGAAATTGCAACGCGTTAGGTCGCGTTGCAATTTTCTCGTTATGGGCCTATCGTTGACCTCAGCAATGCGCAGTCAAGCGCAGTCAACCATAGGCAGGGAGAGTCATGGCGACCAGGAAAAGCGCGAGCTCAAGCTCCGCCAGTCAGTCCCCCGCGCGCAAGCGCACCCGCAAATCCAAGACGTCATCCAGCACCAACTACAGCGCTGAAAAGCTGCTCAGCTACTATCGGGAGATGCTGCTGATCCGCCGCTTCGAAGAGAAGGCGGGCCAGATGTACGGCATGGGCCTGATCGGTGGCTTCTGTCACCTGTACATCGGGCAGGAGGCCGTGGTGACGGGCATTCACGCCAACATGACGGACGAGGACAGCGTGGTCGCCTCGTACCGCTGTCACGGGCACATGCTCGCCAGCGGCATGGACTCAAAGGGCGTGATGGCCGAGCTGACCGGCCGCAAGGACGGTTACTCCAAGGGCAAGGGCGGCTCCATGCACATGTTCAGCCGGGAGAAGAAGTTCTTCGGCGGCCATGGCATCGTGGGCGCGCAGGTGCCCATCGGCACGGGCATCGGCTTCGCCCAGAAGTACCTGGGCGAGGACACGGTCCACTTCTGTTATCTGGGCGACGGCGCGGTGAACCAGGGACAGGTCTATGAGTCCTTCAACATGGCCGCGCTCTGGAAGCTGCCGGTCATCTACGTGATCGAGAACAACCGCTACGGCATGGGTACCTCCGTCCAGCGCGCCTCGGCATCGACCGAGCTCTATAAGCGCGGCGAGGCTTACGGCATTCCGGGCAAGCAGATCGACGGCATGGACGTCATCAAGGTCCAGGAGGAAACCGCCGCCATCATCGAGAAGGTGCGTAAAGGGGAGGGTCCCTACATCCTCGAGATGATGACCTACCGCTATCGCGGCCACTCCATGTCGGACCCGGCCAAGTACCGGACCCGCGAAGAGGTGCAGAAGATGCGCACCGAGCACGATCCCATCGATCAGTTGAAGAAGCTCATCCTGGAAAACAAGGTGAGCGACGAGGACACGCTGAAGGGGATCGACCGGGAGGTGAAGGACATCATCTCCGACGCCGCGGATTTCGCTCAGAACAGTCCCGAGCCGGATCCCTCCGAACTCTGGACCGACGTCTACGCGCTCGAACTCTGAGTCGCCGAGACCGGTAAAAAACGCTTTAGGGAGGCAAGAAAATGCCCGTTCAAGTGCTGATGCCGGCACTTTCGCCCACGATGACCGAGGGCAAGCTGGCGAAATGGGTGAAGTCGGTCGGCGACGAGGTAAGCGCCGGCGACGTCATCGCGGAGATCGAGACCGACAAGGCCACCATGGAGGTCGAGGCGGTCGAGGAAGGCAAGCTCGGCAAGATACTGGTCGAGGAAGGCACCGAGGGTGTCGCCGTCAACAGCCCCATCGCCCTGCTGCTCGAAGAAGGCGAGGACGAGAGCGCGCTGGAGGGCGCCGACACGGCGGCCCCCTCTGACGATTCGAATGGAGATTCGAGCGACGACGAAGCGGCAGAGGCTCCCGCGTCTCAGCCGGCCCGGGCCGCCGCGCCTGAAGAGGTACCTCAACCGGTCGCCACCGGGCAGTCCAGCGGAGAGCAGGACGAGCCGGAATGGACCGGGGAGACCGAGACCCTGACCGTCCGTGAAGCGCTGCGCGACGCCATGGCCGAGGAGATGCGGGCCGACGACAAGGTCTTCGTCATGGGCGAGGAGGTGGCCGAATATCAGGGCGCCTACAAAGTGACCCAGGGTCTTCTCGACGAGTTCGGCGCCAAGCGCGTGATCGACACGCCGATCACCGAGATGGGCTTTGCCGGTCTCGGCACGGGCGCCGCCTATTACGGGCTGAAGCCCATCGTCGAGTTCATGACCTTCAACTTCGCCATGCAGGCGATCGACCACATCATCAACTCCGCCGCCAAGCAGCTCTACATGTCCGGCGGACAGGTGCATGTGCCCATCGTGTTCCGCGGCCCCAACGGCGCGGCTTCGCGCGTGGCCGCCCAGCACTCCCAGGACTATGCTTCCTGGTATGCGCATATCCCCGGATTGAAGGTGGTGGCGCCCTATTCGGCGGCCGATGCGAAGGGTCTCCTGAAAGCGGCGATCCGCGATCCGGATCCCGTGGTCTTCCTGGAGAACGAAATCCTCTACGGCCAGTCCTTCGAGGTGCCGAAGAGCGACGATTGGACCGTCCCCATCGGCAAGGCGAAGGTGGTGAAGAAGGGCAGCGACGTGACGCTGGTCGGCTATTCGGTCTGCGTCGGCATGGCCCTGGAGGCGGCGGCCCAGCTGGCCGAGGAAGGCATTGACGCGGAGGTCATCGACCTGCGTTCGCTGCGCCCGCTGGACGCCGAAACAATCATCAACTCGGTGAAGAAGACCAACCGTCTGGTCTCGGTCGAAGAGGGCTGGGCCGTTTGCGGCATCGGCTCCGAAATGGCCGCGATCATGATGGAGCAGGCCTTCGATTGGCTGGATGCGCCGGTGGCGCGGGTCTGCGGCAAGGACGTGCCAATGCCCTATGCCGCCAACCTGGAAAAGCTGGCGCTGCCCCAGGCCGAGCATATCGTGGCGGCGGCCAAGGCCGTCTGCTACCGCGACTGATAACCCGGTCTTCGGGGAGGAATTGAAATGCCCGTTCAGGTTCTGATGCCGGCACTTTCGCCCACCATGACGGAGGGCAAGCTGGCCAAATGGCTCGTCAAGGAAGGCGACGAGGTCAACTCCGGCGATGTGATCGCCGAGATCGAGACCGACAAGGCCACCATGGAGGTGGAAGCGGTCGAAGAGGGGACGCTCGGCAAGATCGTCGTGGCCGAAGGCACGGAGGGCGTGCCGGTCAACGAGGTGATCGCGCTGCTGCTGGAAGAGGGGGAGAGTGCGGACGACCTGGAAGGCGCCGACGCTTCTCCGAAGCAGGGAAGCAAGGCCGAAGCGCCCAAGGAGGAGAAGAAGGAAGCAGCTGAGCCTGCGCCTAAATCCGAGCCCGCGCCAAAGTCCGAAGCCCAGCCCGCAGCCCAGCCGGCGGCATCCGGCGGAAGCGCGTCCCCCGCCAAGTCCGGCGGCGACCGGATCTTCGCCAGCCCCTTGGC
>JARRJC010000002.1:113761-210965 GCA_037379885.1 Limibacillus sp. | reverse complement strand
CACAACCCGCGTTGCAGCAAATCGAGAGAGGCCTTGAAGCTGCTCCAGGAGAACGGCGTGGAGCCCCAGATCGTGGAGTACCTCAAGACGCCGCCCGACGCGGACACGCTAGACGAAATCCTGACCCAGTTGGATATGGAGCCCCGCGCGCTGATGCGCCGCAAGGAAGCGCCCTTCAAGGAGTTGGGGCTGGACGACCCCGACCTCAGCCGCCGCGCGCTCATCGCCGCGATGGTGGAGAACCCCATCCTGATCGAACGCCCGATCTACAGGAAGGACGGCAAGACGCGGCTGGGCCGCCCGCCCGAACAGGTTCTGGAGATCGCCTGAACCCGGTTGACCTGAACTTAGTAGAGGTGCCCGAACTTGCGGACCTTGGTGTCGAGATAGGCCTCGTTGTGGCGGTTCGAGGGGAAGGCGTGGGGCACGCGTGAGGCGACCTTGATGCCGCAGCGCTCCAGCGCCGCCACCTTGTCCGGGTTGTTGGTCAAGAGATTGACCTGCTCCAAACCCAAGGCGCGCAGCATGGCGGCGGCGGGCAGATAGACCCGCTCGTCGGCGTCGAAGCCGAGCTGTTCGTTCGCCTCCAGGGTGTCCGCGCCGCGGTCCTGGAGGCTGTAGGCGCGCAGCTTGTTCACTAGGCCGATGCCGCGCCCCTCCTGGGCCAGGTAAAGCAGGATTCCCGAGCCGACCGCGCCGATCGCCTGGATCGCGCCGCGCAGCTGATCGCCGCAGTCGCAGCGCAGAGAGCCGAGCAGGTCGCCGGTGAAGCATTCGGAGTGCAGGCGCACCAGGACCGGACCGCTGGCGTCCGGTTCCCCGATCACGATGGCCAGATGCTCGACGCCGCCGTCGGGCGGGCGAAAGGCGATGACCTTGGCGTCCTCCGCGCCTTCAAGCGGCACGCGGGCCTCGGCCACGCGGCCCAGCAGGCGCGAGGCGGAATGGCGGTAGGCGGAGACTTCCCCGGCACTCAAGAGGATCAGGTCCTCCTCCGCCGCCAGCGTCTCTCCGGCGTCGGGCAGACTGACCAGCAGGGCGGCGGGCAGCAGCCTGGCCAGTTTCATGAGGTCGATGGCGACGCCGGACGGGCCTTCGGGCGCTTGCGCCACCTCCGGGCGTTCCAGCGCGCGGGCGCGGGGCTGGCTGGGATCGGTCAGCTCCAGCACCCGTTCGGCCGAACGGTCCAGGAGCTTCAGGGCCAGCGGCTGCGAGTCGCGGGGCGACAGGCCGAGCGCCTCGGCGCGGCGCGCCGTAATGATCAAGAGCGGCTCTCCGCCGCCCTGGCGGCGGAGCAGCTCGAGCGCGCCGTCGCTCACCGTCTCCGCGCTCAAGACCAGAAGGCTGCTCCCGTTCTCGCGCAGGACGACCGGCGCGCCGCGGCGCAGTTCGCCGAGGGCGCGGTCCACGTGCCGGAGCGCAGGGTCCGAATCCGGCAGGCTATGGGCGAGGGTGTTGGCCATCACGTTCCCTAATCTAGGTCCTTGGCGCCCGCTTTGCACCTCCCGAGGCTCAAGCTGTGGGCCGCGAGCGCCGGGGCGCGGCAATAAAGCATGCTCGCTGGCGGCTTTCCAGCGGCCTTTTCCACGGCTAGTCTTGCCCTCCGCC
The DNA here is from genome assembly GCA_037379885.1 of Limibacillus sp. Taxonomy (NCBI): domain Bacteria; kingdom Pseudomonadati; phylum Pseudomonadota; class Alphaproteobacteria; order Rhodospirillales; family Rhodovibrionaceae; genus Limibacillus; species Limibacillus sp. Next base: position 209,357 of record JARRJC010000002.1, on the reverse strand, counting down.
GCGTCAGGAGAGGCCATGAACGAGATCATCTACCGCAGCTACGACCGGGATGCCCTGGACGCCCAGCTGAACAACCGTGAGCGCGTGCCGCAGTTCGAGGAGTACTTCCAGCGCTGGCGCGCCGAAAGCGACAAGGTCGCCGGAGCCCATGAGCTGCGCGGCGACCTCGCCTACGGCCCGTCCCCCGGCGAGCGCATCGACCTGCTGCCTGCTGAAGGGCCCGGGCCCAGCCCCTTGCTGATCTTCGTGCACGGCGGCTGGTGGCAGACCCTCGACAAGGCAGACTTCCTCTTTCCTGCCCCTGCGTTCCTCAAGCGCGGCATCGCCTACGCCTCGGTCAACTACGACCTCGCGCCCAAGGCCGATATCCCGGAGATCGTCGAACAGGTGCGCCGGGCGGTGGCCTGGCTCAGCCGCAATGCGCCGGACCATGGCATCGACCCCGACCGGATCTTTCTCACCGGCCACTCGGCGGGCGGGCATCTGGCGGTCTGCTGCCTGACGGCGCACTGGCCCGCCTACGGGTTCGAGCAGACGCCGGTGAAGGGCTGCCTCTCGATCTCGGGCATTTACGACCTGACGCCGATTCCGCTTTCCTATCAGCAGCCGGTCCTGAGAGTGACGCCGGAGGCGGTCGCCGCCTGCAGTCCGCGCTTCCAGCCGCCCAAGGAAGCCCCGCCTCTGATCTGCGCGGTCGGAGCAACCGAGAGCGAGGAGTTCCTGGATCAGCAGGCGGAGTTCATCGCCGACTGGCGGGCGGCCGGGCTTTCGGTTGAGGAGGTCGCGCTGCCCGGCCGCGACCACTTCTCGGCGGTCGACGCCCTGGTCGAAGAAGACCACCCGCTGCTTTTGGCCACCCTCTCCATGATCGCGCGCTGAGGGAGACGTCTGGAGACCATGGGCATCTACTGGATCGCGTCCTACCCCAAATCCGGCAACACCTGGGTGCGCGCTTTCATCGCGAACCTGATGGCGCCGGAACAACCCGTGCCGCTCAACGAGATACCCAACTACGTGCCCTCTGAATCGGCGATTAGCTGGTATCAGAAGGCGGGCTGCGATCTGGAGACCTTGTTCAAACCCTCGATCGAGGGCGCCAGGATCAGAGGGCAGATCCAGGAGAAGCTGCAAGCCATGACGGGTGGGCGGCACCTTTTGATGAAGACCCACAACATGCTGGGGGCCTTCGACGGCGTGCCGCTGATCCGCGACGATCTCACGGTCGGCGCGCTCTACATCGTCCGCGACCCGCGCGATGTGGCGATCTCGGTCTCGAAGCACTTCGGCATCACCCTGGATGAGGCGATCGAGTTCATGGCCGCGCCGAAGGCCTACACGGGCGGCGGCAAGGACAAGCGGTCGATCTTTGAGCATCTGGGGTCCTGGCCGGACCATGTGCGCTCCTGGACGCAAGCCGATGTGCCGGTCTTCCGCTACGAGGACCTTCTGGCCCGGCCCGGCGACTCCTTTCGGAGGATCGCAAAGCTGCTGGGCATGGACGGCAAGGCCTCGACCGTCGAGCGGGCAATCGAGGCAGCGAGTTTCAAGAACCTTCAGGCCGCCGAAGACAGGGACGGTTTTCTGGAGGCTTCCGGCAAGTCCGAGCGCTTCTTCAGAGCGGGAAAGGCCGGCCGCTGGCGCGAGGTCTTGAGCGACGATCAGGCCGCGCGCCTCGCCGCCTTGGATGAAGACCTGATGAAGCGGTTCAAGTATGGCCCATAGTGCCGTCCTTAAGGGCTTTCCCCGGCACAGGGAAGCGGGCAGACTGTGCCTTGACGAAAGCGAAGGGAGACTTTCGAGATCACCATGATGAACACGCCTGCGACAGGAAAGAAGGTTCTTCTGGTCGACGACGACGAGGACTTGCGTCAATCCTTGAGCGAGCAACTTCAGCTGCACGAGGAGTTCGCCACCGTCGAGGCGGGCACGGCAAAGGAAGGGCTCGAACGCGCCAAGGGCGAGTATTTCGACGCCATCCTGCTGGATGTGGGTTTGCCCGACGGCGACGGGCGCGACTTGTGTCGGGTCATGCGCCGCAACGGCGTCAAGGCGCCAATCATCATGCTGACGGCGCAGGAATCCGATGCGGATCAGATTCTGGGTCTGGATGCCGGCGCCAATGACTACGTGACCAAGCCCTTCAAGCTGGGCGTGCTGCTGGCGCGCTTGCGCGCGCAGCTGCGCCAGCACGAACAGAGCGAAGACGCCGTCTTCACCATCGGCCCCTATTCCTTCCGTCCCGCAGCGAAGCTTCTGGTGCACGCGGAAAGTCAGGCGAAGGTGCGCCTGACCGAGAAGGAGACCGCGATCTTGAAGTATCTCTACAGGGCGGGCGGAAAGGTCATCGGGCGCGACACGCTTCTCGGCGAGGTCTGGGGCTACAATGCCGGCGTCACGACCCACACGCTGGAAACCCACGTCTACCGTCTGCGCCAGAAGATCGAACCGGATCCGGCGAACGCGCAGATCCTTGTCACCGAGCCGGGCGGCTACCGTTTGGTTCCATGAGCCGGAGGCCCCACATAGCAGTGAAGCGGAAAGAGAGGAGGGCGCCTTGAGTGACGGCGACCTGACACTGCGTTTCTGGGGCGTTCGCGGCTCGATAGCCTGCCCCGGCCCTGAGTATGCACGCTACGGCGGGAATACCTCCTGCCTGGAGCTGCGTTACGGCGGGCGCCTGGCGATCTTCGACGCCGGGTCCGGTCTGCGCGGTCTTGGGCAGAAGCTGAAAGCCGAGGCCCCGCTGGACAGCCACATCTTCCTGACCCACACCCACATGGATCACATCGCCGGGATACCGTTCTTCGCGCCTTTCTTCCAGAAGGGCAACCGCTTCAGGGTGCATGCCGGGCACCTGTCGGGCGAGCACGGGCTGCACGATGTGGTCTGCGCCTTCATGAAGGCCCCGCTGTTCCCCGTCCCGCCGGACATCTTCGCCGCTGAAATCGACTACCTGAACTTCAAGGCGGGCGAGAGCCTGGAGGTCGAGGGCGGCCTGACGCTGAGGACGGCGCCCCTCAACCATCCAAACGGCGCGACCGGCTACCGGATGGAGTATGGCGGCAAGTCGATCTGCTACATCACCGACACCGAGCACGAGCCGGGCAATCCCGACCGGAACATCCTGGAACTGGTCAAGGGCGCCGACATGATGATCTATGACTCCAGCTTCACCGACGAGGAGTTCGGGAACTTCGTCGGCTGGGGTCATTCCACCTGGCAGGAGGGCGTGCGCCTCGGAGAGGCCGCCGGGGTCGGTCAGGTCGTGGTCTTCCATCACGATCCCGCCCACGAGGATGACTTCATGGACCGCGTCGCCGCGGAGGCCGAGGCCATGCGGCCCGGTACGCTGATCGCGCGGGAAGGCATGGTGCTGCAACCGTGAGCAGGCGGCGGGCGGCGCGACGACGGCTGCTGTTCGGCCTGCAAACACTCCTGGGACTGAAACGCCGCGGCTTCTTCATCCCCTACCGCTATGCCGACGGCCTCCCCGAAGCCGGCAGCCTGCCGGCCTATGGCGCGCTGGAGCGGCGCTTTGCCGAAGCGGAGCCGGAGATGGCGGCGCGCCTCTCCTCGCTGGAGCGCTACAAGGACGACCTCTCCGCGATCGGCGAGAACGCCGCACCGCCCGAGCCGCGCTGGGGCCAGTCCTGGTTCCCGGGCCTCGACGCCGCCATGGCCTACGTCATGCTGCGCGAGGAAAAGCCCGCGCGCGTAATCGAGGTGGGCTCGGGCCATTCCACCCGCTTTCTGGCGAGAGCCCGGCGCGACGGCGGCCTCGCCACGGAGATCACCGCCATCGATCCGGCGCCGCGCGCGGACATCGCCCGCCTGAATATCTCCTTGCAGCGCCGGACGCTTCAGGAAGTTGGCGAAACGCCCTTTGCCGCGCTGGAGGCGGGCGATTTTCTGCTGATCGATTCCAGTCACATACTGATGCCGGGGAGCGACGTGGACTTCCTCCTGGGGCGCATTCTGCCAAGTTTGCCGCCGGGCCTGTTCCTGGCCTTTCACGACATTTTCCTGCCCGATGACTACCCCGCCGCCTGGGCCTGGCGGGGCTACAACGAGCAGCAGGGGGTCATGGGCCTCCTGCAAGGCGGCTACGACCTCCTGTTCTCCAGCCACTACGCCCGCAGCCGCCTTTCCGAAAGTCTTCGCTCAAGCGCCTGTGCGGACCTGCCACGGCCTGAAGAGGCTTTGGAAAGCGGCCTCTGGTTGCGGCGCTGCGTTTCGTCATGACGCGCCGTTCACGCGAATATGAGAAGTCTTGACGGGGGCGTTGGGAAACCGAGCCCTAAGTTCAGTTCTCAGCGTTCCGGCTGGCAGGGGCCAGCCCTGCTGCCTTTTTTGAGGTGCCGCCATGTCCGCCCAACGTTTCCTGCCGGATCTGAAGAAGTGGTTCGAGTCGCCGCCGCCGGAAGCCGACCTGCCGCAGCGGGTCCGCCAGTCGATCCGCGAGAACCAGGATCAGAGCGAGATGATGATCGGCTGGATTCAGTTCACCGTCGTCTCGATCATGGGCGTCCTCTACCTGCTGTCGCCGAAGACCTTCACCGAGGATGCGCAGTTCGCGCCGGTGCCCTGGGCGCTTGGCATCTATCTCGGCTTGACCGTGATCCGGCTGATCTGGGGATCGCTGAGCCGTCTGCCCCAATGGTCGCTGATCGCTTCGATCTTCTTCGACATCGGGCTTTTGATGGTGCTGATCTGGTCCTTCCATCTGCAGTACGACCAGCCCGCCTCCTTTTACTTGAAGGCGCCGACGCTCCTCTATGTATTCATCTTCATCGCCATGCGGGCCCTGCGCATGGACCCGAAGATGGTTCTGGTCAGCGGCGTGATCGCCGCTTTGGGCTGGGGGGCCATGATCACCTACGTGATCCTGTCGAACCCCGAAGACACCATGATCACCCGCGACTACGTCACCTACATCACCTCCAACGCTATTCTTCTGGGCGCGGAGTTCGACAAGATCATCTCGATCCTGATGGTGACCGGCATCCTGGCCCTGGCCCTGCGGCGCGGGCAGGCGCTCTTGGTGCGCTCGGTTGTCGAGCAACAGGCCGCGCAGCGACTCTCGCGCTTCTTCGATCAGGGCGTGGCGCAGCAGATCGCGGGCGGTGACGAGCAGTTGGAAGCCGGGCAAGGTCAGACCCGCGAGGCCGCCATCGTCAATCTCGACATGCGCGGCTTCACGCGGCTGGCAGAGCAAAGCGCGCCCGACAAGGTGATGGCGGTTCTCGCCGAGTATCAGCAGCGCATGGTCCCGATCCTCCAGCGCCACGGCGGTTCCATCGATAAGTTCATGGGTGATGGAATCATGGCGACCTTCGGCGCGGCGGCGCCCTCCGAAACCTATGCAGCGGACGCCCTGCGCGCCATGGACGACTGCATAGAGGAGGCCGAACGCTGGCATGAGGAGATGACCGATGCGGGTGCGCCCGCCCCACGGGTCAACGCCGCGGCCGCTCATGGAAGGATCCTCTTCGGCGCGGTCGGGGACGACAGCCGTCTTGAGATCACGGTGATCGGCGATGCGGTGAACCTTTCCGCCAAGCTGGAAAAGCACAATAAGGAGGAAGCGGCGCTGGCGCTCTGTCCGCGCGCCACCTTCGAGCTGGCGCTCGCCCAGGGCTATGAGCCGAAGAACCCGCCCGAGCAGAGAGCGGCACGGCGGGTCGCAGGCGTGGCGGAGCCCTTGGACCTGACGCTCCTTGCGACCGGCGCGGCTTAGCTCTCCTCTTCTCGGAGGAGGCCAAAATCGCTCAGGCGGCGGCGCAGAGGCTCGAGCCCCTGCTCGTAGCGCCGCCAGCTTCCGACCGACTTGGCGCTGATCGGCTGACGCACCTGCCAGAGGCTCGCGGTCTTGACCTGGGCCGTCGCGCGCTGCTTTTCATCGAGACAGGCGTCGTCCCACGGCAGCCCGGTCGCCTCGACCAGCGAGGGCACCACGCGGTCAGGATCGGTGACCAGGTCTTCGTAGCGAAGGTCGAACACCAGGCCGGGGAAAAGCCGCCGCCAAACCGCCATGGCGGCCTCGTGGCAGCGGTACTGCTCGGCGATGTCCTCCAAGCGGAAAGACCAGGTGATGCTCGAGAAGTTGGCCTTGAAGCAGGAAACTCCGACGTCCAGCGGGTCGCGTACGCAATGAATGATCCGCGCCTTTGGAAAGAGTAGGTGAATCCAGCCAACGAAAAAGGCGTTGAAGGGAAGCTTGTCCACGATGTGCCGGGCATCCTCACCCCCCGCCTTCCTCGCCCGTCCAAGATAGGCTTCGGCGGCTCTTGAGACGTCATCAGGCGACAAGCCCTCGATGAAATCCGGAAAGTTGGAGCCATCTTCGTTCATGCCGAGCTCCCTCAGACTGGCTGGAACAGCCGTCAGCTCGCCGGCCCCCGATACCTGCGGATGGCGGCTTAGGAGCTGCTCAGTCAAGGTGGTGCCGGAACGCGGCATGCCGACCACGAAGATCGGTGTCGGGTCGTCGGACCGGCCTTCTTGGAGGCGCTCGAAGAGCGCGGGCCTGAAAACCTCTTCGCAGCGGGTCACTTGGGAAAGACGCCTCTCCCAATCGATCTCTGGCACCTCTGTCAGATCGCACCCCAAGGTAAAGTAGTCGAAGGCTTCAGCGTGCTTTCCCACCCTGTCGAGCGTCATGGCGGCGGCGAAGGCTGCGTGCGAGCGCTCTAAGGGCCGGCGCGACTCCTCGGCTGCGCGGGCGAGCGCTTTTTGAAATAGAACGGAGCCTTCTTCCACCTTGCCGATAATGGCCAGGTTATCCAGCGCCCTCATGTCGTCGGGATCCCGCTCCAGAGCCCGGAGGAGCCAAGCTTCCGCATCGTCGAAGCGCCCCAGCCGCTGGAACAGCCGCCCGACCCGTGAGAGGGTCTTGCGGTCGTCCGCCAATCCATCAGCGGCCTTTTCGAGCAAGGCTTCGGCCTCCGCAGGACGGTTCGTCTCCAAAAGGGCTTCGCTGAACAGGAGCTGGGCCGCCGGCCAGTCCGGCTTGCGCTTCAGCGCTTCTTCGAGAAGCTCCAGCGCATCTTCCATGAGGGTCGCATTGATCAGCGCGGTCGCGTAGTCGAGGAGAATCTCCGGCGCCCACTTGCTGGCCGTCAACGCTTTATCGTAGGCCCGTTTCAACTCATCGTTCCGCTGAAGATAGCGGCAGCTATTCGCGAGATTGCGCAGTGCGCGGGCGTGACCCGGATTGACCTTCAGGGCCTTCCCAAGGGCCTCCAGGGCTTCCCGGTGCTCTCCCGAATGGGCCAAAGCACCGCCCAGGTTGTTCAAGAACTCGACGTTCTTTGGGTTGAGCTCAACGGCCTTACGGTAACAGGTAAGCGCTTCGTTCGTATCGCCGCTGGCGAAGAGAGCGTTGCCGAGATTGCTGTGCGCCTCAGCCATTTTCGGGTTGGTCTTGATCGCGAGCTTGAGTTTCGCGACGGCCTCCTCGTGCCGGCGCAGGTCGTTCAGCACCTTGCCAAGCGCATTGTTGACCTCTGCTGAGAGCGGTTGAAGCGCCGCCGCCTTCTCCAGCAGCTTCAAGGCTTCCTCATTCTTGCCCTGCTGGCTGCAAGCGATCCCGCAAAGACGCAAGGCGTCGGGCTGGCGCGGCGCGGCGGCCAGCACCTGACGGTAGAGCTGTTCGGCTTGCGCGACCTGACCGCGTTGGTGCAGCCCGACCGCTTTCAACAGGATTTCGCGCAAAAGAGACCTTCCAGCGCCTCGCTCTTGGTGGCCCTTGGACCTACTTGTAGGGATCGGCCGCGTCGCGCAGGCCGTCGCCCAGGAAGTTGAAGGCCAGGACCACGAGAATAACCGGGACTACCGGTAGCATCAGCCAGGGATAAAGCTCAACCGCGTTGATGTTCTGCGCTTCCGACAGCAACACGCCCCAGGAGGTGATCGGCGGACGCAGGCCTAGGCCCAGGAACGAGAGCGCCGTCTCGCCCAGGATCATGGTCGGCACCGCCAGCGTCACCGAGGCGATCAGGTGGCTGGCGAAGGAGGGCAGAAGGTGGCGGAAGATGATGCGCTTGGGCTTGGCGCCCATGAGCTGCGCGGCGACGGTGAAGTCCTCCTCGCGCAGGCTCAGAAGCTTGGAGCGGACCGCGCGGGCCAAGCCGGGCCAGTCGAGCAGCCCCAGGATGATGGTGATGCCGAAATAGACCCAGAGCGGGCTCCAGGTCACCGGCAGGATCGCCGCCAGCGCCATCCAGAGCGGCAGCTCCGGGAAGGAGCGGAAGATCTCGATCAGGCGCTGCACGCCCGCATCGACCCAGCCGCCGTAGTAGCCCGCCAGACCGCCGATGGTGATGCCCAGCATGAAGGAAATGGCGATGCCGATGAGGCCGATGGTGAGCGAGATGCGCGCCCCATAGATGATGCGGCTCAAGATGTCGCGGCCCAGCCGGTCGGTGCCGAGCAGGAAGAGCGTCCCGCCCTCGGCCGGGCAGATGAGATGCAGGTCGGCCTTGACCACGCCCCAGAACTCGTAGGGATCGCCGCTGCAGAAGAAGCGTATGCGCTCCACCCGGTCGAGGTTGGGCGTGTACTCCCGCTTCAGGGTCGTCATGTTGAGATGATAGTCGAGCCCGTAGGTGAAGGGTCCGACGAAGCTGCCCTCGTGGAACAGCTTGATGGTCTGCGGCGGCGCGTAGATGTGATCGGTGTGACGGCTGTGCAGGTCGTAGGGCGCCAGGAACTCGCTGATCAGGATCGAGCTGTAGAGCAGGCTGAGGAACAGCAGCGAGACCACCGCCACCTTGTGGCGCGTGAACTTCCACCAGATCAGCTTCCACTGCGGGGCCGAGTAGTAGGCCTCCTGCTCGGGCGTCAGCTTGGTGACGGAATAGGGATCGAAGGGTTCCTGGTTGACGTAATGCCGGCTCATTTGGTCGCCCCTCCCTCAAGCCGGATGCGCGGGTCGAGCGCCGCCAGCGCCAGGTCGGAGAGGAACATCCCGATCACGGTCAGCAGCGACAGGAACATCAGGAAGGAGCCCGCCAGGTACATGTCCTGCGCCTGCAAGGCGCGGATCAGCATGGGACCGGTGGTCGGCAGGCCCAAGACGATGGAGACGATGGCCGCACCGGAGACGATCTGCGGCAGGATGTTGCCGATGTCCGCGATGAAGGGATTGAGCGCGATCCGCAGCGGATACTTGAAGAGCGCCCGGCCCGAGGAAAGGCCCTTGGCGCGCGCGGTGGTGACGTACTGCTTTTGCAGTTCGTCCAGCAGGTTGGCGCGCAGGCGCCGGATCATGCCCGCCGTGCCGGAGGTGCCGATCACGATCACCGGGACCCAGAGGTGCTCCAGCACCGAGATCAGCTTGCCGAAGCTCCAGGGCGCGCCGATGTACTCGTCATCCATCAGGCCGCCGATCTGCGTGCCGAAATAGGTGTTGGCGAGATAGAGCAGAATCAGCGCCAGCAGGAAGTTGGGCGTCGCCAGCCCCAAAAACCCGATGAAGCTGGCGATGTAGTCCCCCACGCTGTACTGGCGCACGGCCGAATAGACGCCGATGGGAAAGGCCACGACCCAGGTGAAGATGATGGTCGCGAAGGAGACCAGCATCGAAAGGTAGACCCGGTCCCCCACCACTTCCGAGACCGGCAGCTGATACTCGAAGGAATAGCCGTAGTCGCCCTGGAGCATGCCGAAGACCCAAAGCGCGTACTGCTCGATGAAGGGCTTATCCAGGCCGTACTGCTGGCGCAGGTACTCGATCTTCTGCGGGTCGACCGCTTCGCCCTGGGCCTGCAACTCGGCGACGTAGGTCTCCAGATAGTCGCCCGGCGGCAGCTGGATGATCACGAAGATGATGAAGGAGATCGCCAGCAGCGTGGGGATCATGATCATGATGCGGCGCACGAGATAGCTCAGCATCTCCTAAGCCTCCACGCCGGCTTCGGCCGCGACGCCGGCCAGCAGGCGCTGGGCGTCGGTCCGTTCGGGATTGGCGCGCACCAGATGGCCCCCGCCCAGGTCGATCATGGTCGGGCGGCCGCCCTCGGACGCGCGGAACTCGGGCGCCCAGCTTTCCGGCCCGGTCTGGCGCAGGGCGCTCAGGTGATCGAAGTCCAGGCGGTGCTCCAGGCTCGGCTCCGGCACTGCGGACAACAGGGCCTGGGTATAGGGGTGGACCGGCCGGGCCAGAAGCTCCTTATTGGGCGCGAGTTCGACCAGCCGTCCGCCGTACATCACGGCGATGCGGTCGGCGATGTAGTCCACCACGGCCAGGTTGTGGCTGATGAAGAGGTATGTGAGCCCCAGCGTTTCCTTCAGGTCCTGGAGCAGGTTCAGAACCTGCGCCTGGATCGAGACGTCCAGCGCGGAGACCGGCTCGTCCAGGATCAGCAGCTCCGGATCCAGCGCCAGCGCCCGGGCGATGCCGAGGCGTTGGCGCTGCCCGCCCGAAAAGCTGTGCGGATAGCGGTTGAGGTGCCGCCGGTCCAAGCCGACCAGCTCCAGCAGTTCCTCGACCCGCCGCCAGCGCTCGTCGGGCGTGCCGATGCCGTGGATGTCGAGCGGCTCGCAGATGATGTCGCCGACCCGCAGGCGCGGGTTGAGCGAGGAGAAGGGGTCCTGGAAGACGTACTGGATGCGGGTGCGGAAGTCCTCCAGCGCCGAGCCGGAAAGCTTCAGGATATCGATGTCGCCGTCGCGCGCCTTGTAGGTGATGCTCCCGCTGTCGGGCGTGACGGCCCGCATGATGACCTTGGAGAGGGTCGATTTTCCGCAGCCGCTCTCGCCCACCAGGCCCAGGCATTCGCCGTGGCGCACGTTGAGCGAAACCTCGCGCAGAGCCAGGATCTTGGCGCTTTCCTGGGTGACCCAGCCCGATTTGCGGATGCTGAAGGCCTTGCTGACCTTCTCCACCTCCAGCAGGTTCTTGCCCGCCGCCGCCTCGCCCTTGTGACCCATGCGGCTCGCCAGCTTCTGCGCCTTCTCCTTGGCGCCGATCTCGCGCAGCGGCACCAGCCGCTCGCCGGGCTCCATCTCGAAGCGCGGCACGGCCTTCAGCAGCGCATGGAGATAGGGGTGCTGGGGGTTGGTGAAGATCTCCTCCAGCGGACCGCTTTCCATGATCTTGCCGTGGTACATCACCACCACGTCCTCGGCCACGTTGGCGACGACGCCCAGATCGTGGGTGATCATCAGAACCGCCATCTCCAGCTCGCGTTGAAGATCGCGGATCAGCTTCAGGATCTGAGCCTGGATGGTCACGTCCAGGGCCGTGGTCGGCTCGTCGGCGATCAGCAACGCCGGGCGGCAGACCAGGGCCATGGCGATCATGGCCCGCTGGCGCAGCCCGCCCGAGAGCTCGAAGGGATAGGTCTTGAGCGCGCGCTCCGGGTCGGGGAATTCGGTCAGGCGCAGCATCTCCTGGACCAGGCCCAGCCCCTCGGCGTGGGAGACCTTCATGTGAAGCCGCACCGCCTCGCCGATCTGATCGCCGATGGTGTGAACCGGCGAGAGAGAAGTCATGGGCTCCTGAAAGATGATCGAGATGCGCCCGCCGCGGATGGCGCGGTAGGCGCTGCTGTCCTGATCGAGCGCCGCGAGGTCGGTGACGGCCCCGGGCGTCTTGGGGTCGTGAAAGCGGATCGAGCCGCCGCTGACCTTCGCGATCTTCGGCAGGATGCCCATGATCGCCTGACTGACCACCGACTTGCCGGACCCGCTTTCCCCGACCAGCGCGACCGTCCCGCCTCGCGGCACCTCGAAAGAGACGCCGCGCACCGCCTCCAGCGCGCCTTCGGGCAGCGCGAAGGAGACCTTAAGGTCTTGGATATCCAACAGGGGTTCGCGGCGGATGTCGTTCATAACACTAAGCCGTTCCCCCGCCGGGAGCCCCACGGTAGGGGTCGATGCCGAGGTCCATCAAACAGTTGAGCGTGATGCTGTCGAGTTGCAGTCCGGTGCCGATGGCCCGCTCCGCGCAGGCGGCGGCGAAACGGTCGAAGTCGCTGAGCGCGGAGTCGGTCGTGATCTTGACGCCCCTGTGGTCCTTCAAGCTCAACTGGAGAACCCCGCCCCGGCGGCTGCGGACCTCGCGGCGCGATCCGAAGAAGCGCAGCTTCATCTCAACCAGTTCCGACCAGGCGATGCGTTGTTCGCCCACGCCGCGCCGGATCACCCCCTGCTTGGCCAGGACGATCTCGCCGACCAGCTTCTCGCCGGTGCGGAACAGGAACCAGCAGAACAGCACCGCCAGGGTGCCGAAAACCACCAGCGACCAGGTCGCCCGGTCCGTTACGTAGATGACCAAAGCCGACACCAAAAGCCCCCCGGCGCCGAGGAAGAAATCCCACGCCAGGCTTGGTCTTTTGTACCGAAAGGTCTCCTCTCCCCCGGACATTAGCGGCTCACATTCCCCCTAAACATGGCGAGAGAATAGACCGCTGGCGGGCTTCCAGGAAACCATCTCTTTCACGTGCGGATCGGAAAGCAACTTTTCCAAGAAGTTCCATGCCGCTTCGTCGTGCGCCAGGTGGTGGGTCAGAAGGCCCAGAGGTTCGTGCGGCGCGCCTCTTTCGTCTGTCCGGCGGGCGGCCAGCTCTGCACAAAGGTCGGCCAGCACGGCCCCTTCTCCGCGGAAGCGGGTCCGCGGCTTCCATTCCATGATGTCCAGATGACTGTTCACCTGAAGAAGTCCGGGCGGCGGCGTGGGCGCGCGACCGTGGGTCGAAAGTCCGGCGAAGCCCAGTCCCGGCAGAGCCGCGGCGACCGCCGGGGCGATGCGGTTCCAGGGCGGCACCAGAATCGGCAGCCACGCCGCCCCGAAAAAAGCTTCGCCGCGGGCCTTGCCCGCTTTCAACTCCGCCAGCACCGCCTCAAGGGGCCGCTCGTCTCCGAGCTCGCGTTTCTTCCGGTCCGGCGGCGCGTGGTTCTCGTGCGCATAGCCATGTTGCAGCAGGCAGAGCCCCTCCTGTCCGGCCAGAAGCGGCGGCAGGCTTTCCTCGATCAGCGCGGGAATGACCGCCAAGGCCAAGGGCAGTCCGCTGGCCTCGCGCAGGTCTAGCAAGCGTCGCAGGCTGGCCAGGTCCGCGGTGGCGTCGTCGTCGCGCCACCAGAAAACCGGCTTCCTGCCGGTAGCCGCCCAGGCGTCCAGTTCCGCATGAAGCGCTTTCATGACGCCCCCGCCAGGATCGCCCCTGTGAGGATTGACGCCGCCGTGGCCGCGCCCCTGCAGTCGAGGCGGCCCGGCGCCGGGGCGCCCCGCGCCATCGCTTCGCCGATGGCCGAAGCCAGCCGCTCGGGGCTCAGTTCATCGGGCGGCAGCAGCGTCACCAGACCGCGCTCGGCGAGCAGGCGCGCGCGCAAGAGCTGTTCGCCCTCCTCTCCCGCCGCGTAGGGGAGCAGGACGGCGGGAACGCCGGTTTGAAGCACCTCCAACGTGGTGTTGTAGCCGGCCAGGGAGACGGAAAGGCGGCAAGCCGCCAGAAGCCGGTCGAAGTCGGGTCGCGCCCGTTCGACGATGACGCCCTCTTCCGCCTTGCCGCGCAGTCGCTGGAAATCCTCTTCGGGATAGCCGTGTCCGGCCAGGATGCGCCAGGGCGCCTCGGCGAGCGGGGAGAGTTTTCGCGCGGCCAGGGCGGCCTCCATCAAGGGTCCGCCGACCGTGCCGCCGCCGGTCGAAACCAGGACCTCGCCGCTGGGCTCGACCCCTTCCGGCGGCCCCTCGCCCGCCACCACGTATCCGGTGTAGCGCAGGCGGTCCTTGATCCTGTCCGCTGCGGGGAAGCTGGTCCCAAAGGGGATGAAGGCGGGATCGCCGTGTACCAGGATCGCATCGAAGTAGCGCTCGATCGTCTCCAGCACCCAGCGTTCCTTGTCGGGCGCGAAGCGGCGGGCCAGCACATCTCGGATCGATCCGTAGATGCGCGGACGCGGGCTGTTCCCAGAGGCTCTGTCCGCCGAGGCCCTGTCCAGCAGCGGCAGCAACTCGAAGCGCAGCGCGCGGCGGCCAAAGGGAAACTGCTCGATCAGGAGAGCATCGGGCCGCTCGTGCTCGTAGAGCGCCAGAAGGCGGGCGCGGCGCTCTTCTTTCCAGGCCTCGCCGATGGGCTCGCCCGCCTCGTCCAGAAGCTCGAACCGCTCGTCGCGGCAGTAGGCGGGCGGCAGCTGCTCCAGGCGCGCGCCGCCCAGGTCGAGATCGGGCTGCGGCAGGCCGCCGGAGACGAAAACGCAGTCGTGACCCGCCGCCGCCACGGCCTTGGCGATCACAGAGGCGCGGCGGATGTGGCCGATACCCAGCAGGTGCTGGACGTAGATCATGACCTTGCGCCTGCTCATCCCTTCGCCTCCCCGGGCGCTTGCGGCTTCAGCGGCTGGTTCATGGCCTCAACCTGCGGCCTGCCCTCCGCATCGATCAGGAAACGGTGGCAACAGGCGTTCTTCACCTTCACCGGCGGCTTGCCCAGCATGTCCCAGCCGCTCGCCAGCGAGAAGAGCGCGCGGATCACGCCGCGGTGGCAAACGGCCGCCGTGGGGCGCCCGTCGCGGCCGATCTCCGCCAGCAGCGGTTTCAGCCTTTCCTGCAACAGGCGGGGCGATTCCCCGCCCGGCGGGCGCAGGTCGAGACCCCGGTTCTCAAGATCGGTCATATCGGCGCCCAGGGTCTCCCGCAGATCGGGCAGGCGCTGTCCCTCCCAATCTCCCCAGGACATCTCCTTGAGGCGCGGTTCCGTCTCAGGCTCGGCGATCCCCAACAGCCGGGCCGTCTCCACCGCCCTGCCGAGCGGGCTCACCAGCCAGCGGTAGCCCCTCAGGTCCGCCGGCAGACGCCAGCGTCGCACCTCCTCCCGACCGGCGTCCGACAGCGGTTGGTCGATGTGACCCTGCAAACGCTTCTCCTCGTTCCAGAGGGTCGGGCCGTGGCGGATCAGGACAAAGGGCGTCACGCCGTCACCTCCCGCAGAAGCGCGTCCAACTTCGCGGCGGCGCCCTCGAGGCCATGATCGCGGAGGATGCGCTCTCGCGCCGCGCGGCCCATGGCCGCCCGCCGTTCCGGATCCGTCAGAAGACTATCCAGGGCGCGGGCGAAGGCCGCGGCGTCGCCGGGCTCGCTCAGAAGGCCGCTTTCGCCATCGGCCACCACCGCGCCGACACCGCCCTCGCGCCCGGCGACCACCGGCAGGCCCTCGGCCTGCGCCTCCAGCAGCGCCATACCGTAGGCCTCCCGCCGGGCCGGCCAGACCAGAAGGTCGGCGGCGGCATAGCAGGTCCGCAGCCTCTCGCTATCGAGCTGTCCGAGGTAGGTGACGCGGCCCTCGCCGAGCGGCGCCAGCGCCGCCTCGACCTCGGCGCGGGCCGGGCCGTCGCCCACCACCAGAAGACGCCAGTCGCGGTCCTTCAGGTACGCCAGCGCCGCGCCCAGCAATCGGTAGGACTCCAGCTTGTCTCCCGCACGGAACATGCCGACCGCGAGCAGCCAAGGGGCATCTGCGGACAGCGCGGTCCAGCCCGCGACCTCTGCCCGCGCCCGGTCTTTCGCCTGCGCTTCGTGGGTCGCATTCAGGAAGGGCGGCAGGGACAGCTGCTTTGTTCCGCCGGGCAGGGCCGGCGCGTCGGCGGGGTTGATCGTCACCAGCGCCCGCGCGGCCTTCAGCGCCTGGAGCAGCGCCTGGTGATAGCTGTCCCAGGGCCCGCCCGCCCGCTTTCCGGCCAGCGAGGCTTCGGCGGCGATATAGGGGATTCCCAATCCTTCGGCCACCCGGGGTCCGATCAGATCGGGGGCCTTGTAGTAGAGATGATAGGTGAACCAGACCTTCGGTCGCGCGTCCTCGGGCAAGGCGCGGTAGTCCGCCAGAAGCGCGTCCGCGAGCTTCGCGCCCTCCTCGATCAGCTGCTTCTGCCGTGCCGGGTCGCCCCTCGAATCGCGGCTGACGAAGCGGCAGGCCAACTGAGGCTCATGACCGGCGCGCTCCAAGGCCTCCATCAGGAGCCGCGCCATGCGCCGGTCGCCGGAGGGGACCGGATGGTCGGGCGGTTTCATGGGGGCGTAGAAGGCGATTTTCATCAAGCCGCGTCCTCGCGCGCCTCAAGCCCGAAGAGCGCCGCGAGCCCGGCGATGTTGGAGTCCAGGGCGAAGTCCCGGCGCAGCCGCGCCTCTCCGGCCTCGCCCAGACGTTGGCGCAGGGCCGGATCGCGGATCAGGCGTTCCAGCGCCCCGCCCAAGGCGGCAGCGTCCTCCGGCGGCACCAGCAACCCGGTCTTTTCGTCCTCGATCAACTCCGGGATGGCGGAGATGGAGGTGGAGAGGCAGGGCAGGGCCTGACTGGCCGCCTCCATGAGCACATTGGGCAGGCCGTCGCGGTCGCCGCTCTTGGCGATGCGGCTGGGCAGCACGAAGACATCGGCCTCGTCCAGGGCCGCCTTGACGGCCTCCTGTGGCTGCGCGCCCCGCCAGTCGATCCGGTCTGCGATGCCGAGCTTTTCGGCTTTCGCCTTGAGGGCGTCCTTCTGCTCCCCGCCGCCGATGTGCAGGAAGCGCCAGTGGATATCGCCCGGCAGCGCGGCGAGCGCGTCGAGCAGCAGGTCGTAGCCCTTCTTCTCGACCAGACGGCCGACGGACAGCAGCCGGACCGGCTCGCCGCTGCCGTCGCGGTCGCTCGCCCCGCTCCGGCGCTTGGGGAAGCGCTCAAGGTCGAGGCCGTGGTAGATGAGCTTCACCTTGCCCGGATCGGGGCTGAGCGCGGCCAGATGCTCCGCGCCCACGGCGGTGCAGGTGGTAAGCCAGGAAAGCTCGGCCAGCTTCTCCCGCTTCTCCCATTCGGGCGTCGTCCAGATGTCCTTGGCGTGGGCCGAACAGGCCCAGGGCAGCCCCAGCATCATGGCGGCGTAGCGGGTGACGGAACCGGGGGTGTGGAGGAAGTGCGCATAGAGGAAATCGCACTGACCGGCGAACTCGGCGGCCAGAACGCAGGCCTGACCGAAGCGGCGGGCGCGGTTGGGCGTGGGGTCGCGCCGCCAATCGCGCCAGAAGGCGCGCCGCGCCTCGGTGTAACCGGGCAGGCGGCGGGCCTTGCGCCAGGCCTTGAAGACGCGGCCCGGCGCCTCATGAAGGTATTCCGGCAGATAGGTGACGGGCGCGCTGATCTCCGCATGGACGGGGTGGGTCGCCTTGTCGGTGGGGCGGCGCAGCGAGACGATCCGGAAGTCCAGCCCGCGTTCCTGCAGGGCCAGCAGTTCCTGGGCGATGAAGGTCTCGGAGAGCCGGGGGTAGCCTTTCAGGACCACGGCCACCCGCTCCTTGCCTGTCTCGCTTTTTCTGGGCGCGTTCATGCCTGGAAGGTTAGAGGCCAAGGCGGCGCGGGGGTCAAGCGCGGCGGCGAAGCCCGCGCCGGCTCCGGCGGTCCGTTCAGACGCGGCGGCGGAACAGCGCGCGCGACTGCGCCCGGCCCGAATCGAGCCATTGGGAGGCGAGCTTCTGCACGTTCTCCGCACCGTCGAGAAGGCCGGGGATCACGGAATGAGAGGGCGGCTGCTGTTGCGGCAGGTTGCGGATCGCCGTCGCCATGTCCGTGGCGGGGCGCGGTCCCTCGTTCTTCAGCATGCGCGCCAGCCCCAGGTCCTGGGCTCGGGAGGCGCGGATGTACTGCTCCATGCGCGGTTCTGTGCGCGGCACGATGACGGCCTTCTTGTCGAAGGACAGCACCTCGCAGAAGGTGTTGTAGCCGCCCATGCAGACCACGCCCGCGGCGCGCGCCATCAAGCTTTCCACGTGGGCGTCGAAGGTGATGGCCTCGACCTTCGCCAGTTTCTGCGCGCGGCCCAGGAACTCGTTCTGATGTTCGCCGCCCATGAAGGGGCCGAGGACCAAGAGCGCCGGGTAGGGGATGGTCGGATCGCTCTCGTAGGCCCGCAGCACCCAGTCGATGATCTCCTCGCCGTCCCCGCCGCCGCCGACCGTCACCAGGATGTAGGGCTCGTCGATCTTCTCCAGCCGGGGTTTGCTGACCTGCTGGGGGACGCTGCGCTTCAGGTAACCGGTGTAGCGGATGCGCTGCTGGACCGAGGGCGATAGCTTGATGCCCTCCAGGGGGTTGCAGATCTGCGGCAGGCCGTAGACCCAAATCTGATCGTAGTACTTCTCAAGCGCCGGCACCGCCTGCTTGCGCTCCCACTCCGCGGCCAGCAGGCCGGGGTCGTCCATGACGTCGCGCAGGCCGAGAACGCAGGGCGTGCCCTTGGCGCGCAGCATCTGGAGCGTCGATTCGACCTCGCCGCGCAGGCCGAGCGGTTCCTTGTCCACCAGAAAGAGGTCGGGATCGAAGATCTCCGCGGTGTGCTCCATGATCGAAGCGCGCAGCGCCATGGTCTGCTCGACCGCCAGCGGCAGGTTGAGCGAGGTGTATTCGCCGTTGCGCAGCTTGATGACGCCCGGGATGCGGATGAAGTCGACGCGGCTGCGGAAATCGAAGGAGCCGATGATCGGCGATCCGGAGAGGATCAGGACCGAGAGGGATTCCGAGGAGGCCACCAGATGGTGGGCGATCTCGCGGCAGCGCCTCAGGTGACCCAAGCCGAAGGAATCATGACTGTAGATGAGGACGCGCCGGTCCCTGCTGACGGTCTTTGCCATGGGCTGATAAGTCCCTTCGCGCTCGTCCCTTGCCGGCGTTGGTCGGAGAACGATGCCACAGGCGCGCGGATTGGGAAAGCATATTGCGCTGCATCATTCTGTCGCTGGGCGGGCTAAGGTGTTGCGTCGCCTGCCCCTCTTGAAGTGGAATGGCTGGGAACAACGGGCGGCGCGCCCTGGGGGAGACCTGCTTTTGGACCAATTGGAAACCAGCCTGTTCCGCTACATTTGGCGCAACAGCAAGAAGGAGCAGATCGTCATCCTTGCGATGGTGCTGATCTCGCTGCCCTTCTATTACATCTCGCTGGACCTGCCCAAGCAGATCGTCAACGACGGCATTCAGGGTCAGGGCTTCACCTCGCCGGGGTCCACCCAGAGTTATTTCGGGATCACCTTGCCGATCGGCGATGGGATCACGCTGTTCCAGGGTTTCGATCTTGAGCAGCAGGGCGCGCTGCTGTCGCTGAGCTTCGCCTTTCTGAGCCTCGTGGTGGTCAACGGTCTCTTCAAGTTCGTGATCAACACGCGCAAGGGCCGCCTGGGCGAGCGCATGCTGCGCCGTCTGCGCTTCCAGCTCACCGACCGGCTGCTGCGCTTCCCGCTGCCCTATCTGCGCCGCGTCAAGCAGGCCGAAGCCGCGACCATGATCAAGGACGAGGTCGAACCGCTGGGCGGCTTCATCGGCGAGGCTTTCGTCAACCCGGTGTTCCTCGGCGGGCAGGCGCTGACCGCCATGGTCTTCATCATGGTTCAGTCGGTCTGGCTGGGCAGCGTGGCGCTGGCCATCGTGCTCCTGCAGGCCTTCCTGATTCCCAAGCTGCGCACGCCAATCCTGCGCCTTGGCCGCCGCCGCCAGTTGACGGCGCGCCAACTGGCCGGGCGCATCGGCGAGGTGGTGGCGGGCGGCGTCGAGATCCATGCCCACGACACCTCCAACCTTGAGCGCGGCGATGTGGTCAAGCGGCTGGGTGAGATCTTCGGCATCCGCTACGAGATTTTCCGCCGCAAGTTCTTCGTGAAGTTCCTGAACAACTTCCTGGCGCAGCTGACGCCCTTCATCTTCTATTCCGTGGGCGGTGTGCTGGCGATCCAGGGCCAGCTCGATATCGGCGCGCTGGTCGCCGTGATCGCCGCCTACAAGGACCTGCCCTCGCCGATCAAGGAGTTGATCGACTGGGACCAGCAGCGTCAGGACGTGCAGATCAAGTACGAACAGGTGATCGAACAGTTCGCGCCCCCGGTTCTGCTGGACTCCAAGCGTCAGGCCGTCGACGCCGAACCGCTGGCGAAGCTGGAAGGCGAGATCAAGCTTGCCAGCGCCACCATCGTCGATGACGCCGAGAACAAGGTCCTCGACAGCGTCTCCTGGAGCGTACCCCTGACCAGTCATGTGGCCTTGGTTGGGCCGTCCGGCGGCGGGCGCGAGGTTCTCGCGGGCGCGGTGGCGGCCCTGGAGCCGCTCACCAGCGGCAACCTCTCGATCGGCGGCTACGATCTCGACAGCCTGCCAGAGGCCGTGACCGGGCGCCGTCTCTCCTTCGTGGACGGCGCCGCCTATCTCTTCGGCGGCTCGCTCGGCGACAACCTCGTCTACAGCCTGAAGCACGCCCCGAACGACCGGGGCGAGCTGGACCCGGAAGAGCGCGAGCGTCTGCACGATCTGGAGCGCGAGGCCCACTCGGCCGGCAACCCCTTCTTCGACACCGACGCCGACTGGATCGACTATGCCGCCGCCGGAGTGTCCAACCTCGACGAGCTGCGTGAGAAGCTGATCGATACCTGCCGTCTGGTCGAGATGGACGACGATCTCTACCGCTTCGGATTGGCGGCGCGCTTCGACCCGGAGACCTATCCGGGCTTGGCGGCCAAGGTGCTGGAAGCGCGCAGTGACTTCACCAAGCGCCTCGCCGAGGAGGACGAAGAGGAGCTGGTCGTCCGCTTCGACCCGGAGCAGTTCAACGCCAATGCGTCCCTGGCCGAGAACCTGCTTTTCGGCCTGCCGCTGGATGACGCCTTCAAGGGCGACGCCCTGCCGGCCCATCCGGTGCTGCGGGAGGCCCTGAAAGAAGCGGATCTGCTCGACGACCTTGAGAAGATCGGTTTGCAGATCGCCCGCACCATGGTGGAGATCTTCGCCGATCTGCCGCCGGGCCATCCCTTCTTCGAGCAGTTCTCCTTCATCGAGGCCGAGGAGTTGCCGGAGTTCAAGACGCTGGTCGTCAAGACCGAGAAGGGCGGTCTGGCGGGCCTCTCCGACGAGGAGGAGCGCCGCCTGATGAAGCTGGCGCTGAACTACATCGAGGAGCGCCACCGCCTGAGCCTGATCGACGACAGCCTGGAAGAGCGGATCGTCAAGGCGCGCAAGGCCTTCGCCGAGCGGCTGCCGGAGGCCGAGCGCGACGGCATCGCCTTCTACGAACCCGAGAGCTACAACGCAGCGGCGACCCTGCAGGACAACATCCTGTTCGGGCGGCTGGCCCACGGCCAGGCCCGGGCCGACGAGACAATCCAGAAGATCATCCTGGATATCCTCGAAGAACGGGGGCTGCGGCACGAGGTCATGGCGATGGGCATGGAGTACGACATCGGTTTTGGCGGAAAGCGCCTCTCCAACGCCCAGCAGCAGAAACTGGCGCTGGCCCGCGCCCTGGTGAAGGAGCCGGACCTGTTGATCGTCAGCAACGCGATGACCGCGCTGGACGGCACCTCGCAACACCGTCTGACCAAGGCGATTCTGGAGGCGCGCGCGGGACGCGGCGTGCTTTGGGCGCTGCACCGGCCTGACCTGGCGACCCTGTTCGGCGAGGTGGCGGTCCTGCGCGACGGGCGCCTGGTGGAATCGGGCGAGGTCAAGTCACTCGAAAAGGAGGGCAGTGAACTGAGCGCCCTCCTGGCCTCCTCCGGATCGGCGGGATGACCGGAACCAAAGGCGATAAGAACAAAGCAAAATAACCTACGGGAGAGAAGACATGAGCCTGGATCAAGAAGTCGAAGCGCTGCGCCACGTGCCGCTCTTCGCCAATATTGAGCCGGCGCGGCTGAAGCTGATGGCCTTCGCCAGCGAACGTCTGACCTACAAGCCCGGCCAGCGGCTCTTCGAGCAGGGGGACGCAGGGGACGCAGCCTATATCATCCTGGAGGGCGCGGCGGACATCCTGGTGCGCACCGACGGGCACGAGATCAAGGTCGCAACCCTGAAGAAGAACGAGATCGTCGGCGAGATCGCGATCCTCTGCGACGTGCCCCGCACGGCCAGCGTCGAGGCCGCCGAGAAGCTGGTGACCCTGAAGCTCACCAAGGACCTTTTCCTGCGCATGGCGCGGGAGTTTCCCGAGATGGCCTTGGAGATCATGCGGGTGCTGGCGCACCGCCTGGAGATGTCGACCGCCGCGCAGCGCAAGTTGCGCGAGGAACTGGACAGCATGAAGGGCAGTTCCTGATCCATGAGCCGCCTGGACAGCGTCATCCGCCGCCTGGAAGCCCAGCGCGCCTGCCTTGATGCCGCCGCCGGCCTCCTGAAGGATCTGCCGGCCGAGGCCCCGGTCTTCGAGGTCGGGCTCGGCAACGGCCGCACCTACGACCACCTTCGAGAGCTGCTGCCCGGCCGTGAGATCTTCGTGTTCGAACGCGAAGTGCGCGCCCACCCCGACTGCGTGCCGGACGAAGCGCACCTTTTTCTGGGCGATTTCCTGGACTGCCTGCCAAGGGCGCTGGAGCGCTTTTCAGGCCGCGTGGCGCTGATCCATGCCGACATCGGCTCCGGCGACGAAGCCGCGAACGCCCGCCTGGCCCGGGCCATAGAGGGATTTCTGGGCGCTCTACTGATGCCGGGCGGGATTCTGATCAGCGATCAGCAGATGTCCTTCCAGGGCGCCGAAAGCCTGCCTCCGCCCGACGGCGTGCAGGCGGACCGCTATCACTTGCGGCGCAAGAGCCGCTAGGCGCGCCCGTCAGGGCTTTCGGCTGACGCCGACCCGCGCGGGGCGCAGCAAACGGTCCTGCAGCCGGTAGCCGACCTCCACCACCTGAACCACGGT
This sequence comes from Limibacillus sp., assembly GCA_037379885.1. NCBI lineage: Bacteria > Pseudomonadati > Pseudomonadota > Alphaproteobacteria > Rhodospirillales > Rhodovibrionaceae > Limibacillus > Limibacillus sp. The sequence goes on along the minus strand of JARRJC010000002.1, from coordinate 186,722 downwards.
CCCGGCGGGCTTGTCGGCGTCCGGCACCTCGAACATGGCTTCGTGCCAGTTGGGGTCGAGCTTCTCGCCCAGCGGTTCGATCCGCTCGATGCCGTGCTTTGCAAAGGCGCTTTGCAGTTCCTTCTCGGTCATCTCGATGCCGGAGATGAGGTTGGCGAGCGCGCCGTCCTTGCGCGCCTCTTCCGGCACGGACTCGAGCGCGCGGCGCAGGTTGTCGGCCACGGGCAGCAGCGACTTCGCCAGAGGACCCGGCGCGAACTTCAGCGCCTCCTCCTTCTCCCGCTGGGCCCGGCGGCGGGTGTTCTCCGTCTCCGCCATGGCGCGCAGCAGCGCCTCCTTCAACTCGCCGACCTGCTGTTGCAGCTCGGTGATGGGATCGGGGGCGGACTCGTCAGCCTCCTGCTCGGCGTCAGCGTCCTCAGGCAAAGCTTCCATCGGCTCTTCTTCGGAAACTTCCGTTTCGGGCGCTTCCGTCTCGGGCGCTTGCGTCTCGGGCGTGTCCTGCCCGCTCGGCTTTTTCTTGTCGGCCTCTTCGCTCACGATTGTCGCTTCCTTCGAAAGGCGTTGGGGTATCGGGGTTCGGGGCAGTTATGGGGAGGCGGCGGGCGGAATTCAACCGCTGATCGGCTTCTAACCCACCAAGCGGCCGATCACCTTGGCGGTGTAGTCGACCATGGGAATGATCCGGCCGTAGTCCATGCGGGTCGGTCCGATCACGCCGATCGCGCCAACGATCTGCTGCTGGCTGTTCTGGTAGGGCGCCACCACCATGGAGCAGTTGGCCATGCCGAAGAGCTCGTTGTCGGAGCCGATGAAGATCTGCACGCCCTCGGCGGTCTCGGTCAGGTTCAAGAGGCGCAGCATGGTCTCGCGCGCCTCAAGCGCGGCGAAGAGCTGGCGCACCCGCTCCAGGTCCTCCAGCGCCGTCACGTCCTCGAGCAGTTGCGCCTGACCGCGCACGATCAGCGCGCCGCCGCGCTCGCCGCCTTCCGACCAGGTGGCCAGTCCGCTTTCGACAAGGCGCGTGGTCAGCCCGTCGAGCTGCGCCTTCTTCTCGGAGAGTTCCTTTGTGATCAGGCTGCGCGCCTCGTTCAGCGAACGTCCGACCAGGCGTGCGGTCAGGAAGTTGCTGGCCTGAACCAGTGACGAGGGCGGCAGGCCGACCGGCACGTCGATCACCCGGTTCTCCACCTTGCCGGAGTCGGTGACCATCACGACCAGCGCGCGGCCCGGCCCGAGCGCCACGAACTCGATATGGCGCAGGGGTTCGTCGACCTTGGGCGCGACCACCAGCCCGGCGCAGTGCGAGAGCTGGGAGAGGATGGAGCCCGCCTCCTCCAGCACCTCGGAGTAGCCTCTGCCCTTGGCGAGGCACTGCTCTTCGATCTGGCGCTGCTGCTCGCGGCTGAGGTTGCCTCGCTCCAGCAGGCCGTGGACGAAGAGGTTCAGGCCCGCATCGGTCGGCAGGCGTCCCGCCGAGGTGTGGGGCGCATAGAGCAGCCCGGCCTCTTCGAGGTCGGCCATGATGTTGCGGATGGTGGCCGAGGAGAGATCCATGCCCATCTTGCGCGACAGGGTGCGCGAGCCGATGGGCGCGCCGGTCTCGACGTAGGCTTCAACGATATGACGGAAAATCTCGCGCGAACGCTCGTTGAGCTCGTTCAGCCCCTTCAGCTTCAGTGCTTCTGCGTCGATGAGCTTGGACATGTTCCTCAAGCGGTATCCTATAAGACCCTGAATCTAGTGAGCCCCCGGTAGAGGGTCAATGAGCCATCGCGCGGCGGCGCTTCCCGGCCGGCGCTTTACCGCGCCGCGGCCTTGGGGTAGCGTCCGCGCTCCATTCAAACGAGATCGATGAAAATTCCTTGCTGAAGACGGGAGGATCCATGCGTCCATCGGGCCGCGCCGCCAATGAACTGCGCCCCATCTCCCTGGAGGTGGACTGCAACCGCTACGCCGAGGGCTCCTGCCTCGCGAAGTTCGGCCACACCCATGTCCTCTGCACCGCCTCGGTCGAGGAATCGGTGCCCGGCTGGATGAAGAACTCGGGCCGTGGCTGGATCACCGCCGAGTACGGCATGCTGCCCCGCTCCACCAACACCCGCACGGGGCGCGAGGCCGCGCGCGGCAAGCAGTCGGGGAGAACCCAGGAAATCCAGCGCCTGATCGGCCGCTCGCTCCGTTCGGTGGTGGACTTGACCGGCTTTGGCGAACGCCAGATCCGCATCGATTGCGACGTGATCCAGGCGGACGGAGGTACGCGTACGGCCGCCATCACCGGGGCGTACGTGGCACTCTACCGGGCCTTTCAGCTGATGCAGGAGATGAAGGCCATCGAGACGCTGCCGTTTACCGATCAGGTGGCGGCGATCTCTTGCGGCATCTATCAGGGCCAGCCGGTGCTCGATCTGGACTACGACGAGGATTCCGCCGCCGAGACCGACGCGAACTTCGTGCTGACGGTCGGCGGACGGGTGGTGGAGTTGCAGGCGACGGCGGAGGAAGCGCCCTTCGAGCGCGGCCAGTTCGATGCCATGCTGGCGCTGGCCGAGGAGGGCGTGGCCCAACTGGGCCGCCACCAGCGGGAAGCGCTGGGCGTCGAGTGACGGTCTGAGGCGAGCGGCCATGACGCGAAAGCTGACTGAAAAGCGCCTGGTGATCGCCAGCCACAACCCTGGCAAGCTGCGGGAGATCGCCGATCTTCTGGAGCCCTTTGGCCTTTCCGTCGTGTCGGCAGGCGATCTCGGGCTGCCGGAGCCCGAAGAAACAGGCCAGACCTTCGCGGCCAACGCCGAGCTGAAGGCCAAGGCGGCGGCGCTGGGGTCGGGCCTGCCGGCCCTTTCCGACGACAGCGGGCTGGCCGTGAGCGCCCTGGGCGGGGAGCCCGGCATCTATTCCGCGCGCTGGGCCGGTCCGGAGAAGGACTTCCGCGCGGCCATGGAGCGGGTCGAGCGCGAACTGGGCGACAGCGCGGACCGCAGCGCGGCCTTCATCTGCGCGCTCTGCCTCTGCTGGCCCGATGGCCATTGCGAGACTTTCGAGGGGCGGGTCGAAGGCCAGCTCGTCTGGCCGCCGCGCGGGGAGCGCGGCTTCGGCTACGACCCCATCTTCCAGGCGGAGGGCCAGGACATCACCTTCGGCGAGATGGACCCGGAGAAGAAGCACGGGATGAGCCACCGCGCCCGCGCCTTCGCGCAGATGGTGGAGGCGCTGTTTCCCCGTGGTTGAGCTGCCGCTCCGCGAAGAGCGGGAAGCCGATCCGGGCTTCGGGCTCTACATCCACTGGCCCTTCTGCAAGGCCAAGTGCCCCTACTGCGACTTCAACAGCCATGTGCGCGAGGCCATCGACCAATCACGCTGGCGCGCCGCCCTGCTCCGCGAGCTCGAACATTATGCGCGTTTGACGGCCGGTCAGGATCGCCGGCTCACCTCGATCTTCTTCGGCGGCGGCACGCCCTCGCTGATGGAACCGGCGACGGCGGCGGCGCTGATCGCGCGGGCGCGGGACCTTTGGGACTGCGATCCCGGGCTGGAAGTCACGCTGGAAGCCAATCCCACCTCCTCGGAAGCCGGGAACTTCCAGGGCTTCGCCGAGGCCGGGGTCAACCGCCTTTCCATCGGCGTGCAGGCGCTGGACGACGACGCCTTGCGCTTTCTCGGGCGTCAGCACTCCGCCGCCGAGGCCTTGGAGGCCGTCTCCCTCGCGCGCGCCGCCGTACCGCGTTTCTCCTTCGACTTGATCTACGCCCGTCCGGAGCAGGCGCTTTCCGACTGGCGCGCCGAGCTCGCCAAGGCGCTCGCCGAGGGGCCCGAACACATCGCCCTCTACCAGCTCACCATCGAGGAGAACACGGTCTTCCACGGCGCCTGGCGGCGCGGCGAGCTGGAGGTGCCGGGCGATGAGGAGGCGGCGGCGCTCTTCGAGGCGACCCAGGCGGACCTGGAGGCCGCGGGTCTCGCCGGATACGAGATTTCCAACCACGCCAAGCCGGGGGCCGCCTGCCGCCACAACCTCACCTACTGGCGTGATGGCGAGTATGGGGGGGTTGGGCCGGGCGCGCATGGACGTTTGACGCTCGCGGGCCGCAAGACCGCCACGCGCCAGCACCGCGCGCCGGAAGCCTGGCTGCAAGCGGTTGAGCGGGAAGGCCATGCCACGCGGCAGGAGCTGCCACTGGACCCGCGCGAGCGGCTGGAAGAGATGCTGATGATGGGCCTGCGCCTCACCGAAGGCGTGACGCGCGCGGCCTTTCGGCGGGAACTGGAGGCCGAGCCCGAGGCATTGCTGGACGAAAGGCGTCTGGCGCCGCTCCGCGACGCGGGCTACCTGACCCTCGACGATTCGGGCTTGCGGGCCAGCAAGGAAGGCCGTCAGCGTCTCGACCCGCTCCTGGCGCGGCTCCTGGCCTAGAAGGCGGCTCCGAAGGACTGCGGGGCCGGTTCGATCACGACCGGGCCGCCGCGCTGAAGCTCCAGCACCGCGAGGCCGCGTTCCACCGTGCCGTCCGCGCGCAGGCGGAAGATGCCGTCGATGCCGAAGAACCCGCCGTCCTGGGTTAGGGCCTGGCGTCCATAGACCTGCTGCGCGTCGAAGCCCTGAACCTGACCGCGCGCGAAGACCGCGGCGATCGCCGTGGCGTCGTAGCCGAGCGAGGCGACGCGCGGCGGCCCTTCGCCGTAAAGCTGGCTGTAGCGGCGCGCGAACCCGGCCCAGGCCTCCGGATCGGGGGCCGCGAACCAGCCGCCGTGCAGCGTTTCCTCCCGCGCGATGTCCGTGTTCTCCCAGAGCTGGGTGCCGAGGAAGCGGATCTCCGGCTGGGCCACGTCGTAGTAGGGCAGATAGGGGGCGACCCCCAAAAGCCGCTGACCGCCGTCGGGCAGCAAGACGGCGTCGTAAGACCCCGCCCCTCGCGAGAAGGCACGCGCCTGGGCGTCGATCTCCTGGGCGTCGGCTGAATAGTAGGCGACCTCGGTCACCTGAAGCGGCGGCCTGCCCGCCGCCTGCTGAAGAGCGCCGACGGCCAGACGGCCATAGCGGTCGTCGGGGGCGAAGACGCCGAACCGCAGCAGGCCGTTGCGCGCGGCGTAGTCCACCACCCGCTCGACCTGCGCCGCCGGGGAGAGACCGAGCGCGAAGACGCCCGGCTGGGCCACGCTGTCGTCGTTGGTGAAAGCCAGAAGCGGAACGCCCGCGCGCTGCGCGACCGGGGCTGCGGCCCGCACGGAGTCAGCGAAGAGCGGCCCGATGATGATGGCCGCTCCCTGGTCGATAAGCTCTTGCGTGGCGCGCGCCGCCGACGCCGCGTTTGCGCCGCTGTCGGCGACCAGCAGTGCGGCTCCCTCGTCGGCGTTGTCCAGGAAGGCCATCTGCGCGGCTTGCAGGATCGCTTGGCCCACGCCCGCCTGCGGTCCGGTCAGGGGGGCCAGGAAGCCGATGCCGATCTTGCCGTCCTCGGTCAGACCTTCTGGGGTCTCCGGTTCGGGCGGCGCTTCCACCCGCTGACTTTGCTGTCCTTGCTGCTGTCCGCCTTGCGGGGTGCCGCAGGCCGCCAGGGCCAGCGCGAGGCCGGTAAGCAGCGCGAACGAAGCCAAACGCCGGAGGTTTCCCACCGGTTGTTCCGACGCCATGACACGGGGTGACCCCATCGAGCTCTCCTTCACCATCCGGTTGCCTCTCCAGCCCCAGGAAATTCTGTTGCGACGATAGCGGCCCAAGGGGTTAGCGTAAACCGACCTTAGAGGCGAAAAAGGGACGGATCATGGCAGAGGGGAAGGCACCAGGCGATCCGGCGCACCGGGGAGGACCGGACCGCGCACGCCGTGCGGCGGAGCGCCGGGGCCGCTTCGGGGAGTCCCTGGCGCGGCTCTACCTGAGGCTGAGCGGCTACCGCCTGTTGGCGCGCGGCTACCGGACCCGCCAGGGCGAGATCGATCTGGTGTTGCGCAAGGGCCGGCTTCTGGTCTTCGTGGAGGTCAAGCAGCGCGCGGACCTGGACCGGGCGGCCGAGGCGATCCGCCCGCGCCAGCAGCAGCGCATCACCAGGGCCGCCGCCCAGTATCTTCAGGACTATCCGGGTCTCGCACGCCTCGATCAGCGCTTCGACGCCATCCTGCTCGCGCCCTGGCGCTTTCCCAGGCATGTGAAGGACGCTTGGCGGGAATCCGATCATGGGTATATGTAGGTTTTAGAGACCAAACTGAAGCTCTGATCCGAAAGGTGGGGGATTGGGGAAATGACGGCGAAAAAATTGAGGGGCCTCTCAGCCGCTATGCTGATGCTTGCGCTCGGCGCCTGCTCGTTCGAGGGCACGGTGATCGGCGCGGGCGCGGGCGTGGGCATCATGGCCTCGCAGGAGCGCGGGCTGGGCCAGGCGATCGACGATCAGGCCATCCGCATCCAGATCAACGACGGCTGGCTCCAATACAGCGAGCGCATGTACCGCCTGCTGACGCTTCAGGTGCAGGAGGGACGCGTGCTGGTCTCCGGCGTGGTGCCGGAGCAGGAAATGCGCCTGGAGGCGATCCGTATCGCCTGGCAGCCGGAAGGCGTCCAGGAAGTCATCAACGAGGTCCGGGTCGAAGAACAAACCGGCGGCGTCGACGATTTCGCGCTGGACACCTGGATATCCACCGAACTGAAGGCCAAGTTGGTGTTCGACAAGGAAGTCTCCTCGATCAACTACTCGATCGAAACGGTGCACGGCGTGGTCTATCTGATGGGCGTGGCGCAGTCGCCGATTGAGCTCGACCGGGTCGTGGAGCATGCCCGCAACATCGCCTACGTGGAGCGCGTGGTATCCTACGTGCGTCTCAACCAACCGGAACCCAGCGCTTGAGGCTCCAGAACTTGAGGTTTTCATGACCCGCGAGCGCGGAGAAAGCGGCCGGCCCGGCATGGGCGAGCGGCCGCGCAGCGCGCTGGCGGTGCCGTCCCGTTCGGAGCTGGAGCAGCGCCTCAGGGACATGGGCGCGGGGCCCGACGCCGGGATCGACCTTGCGGAGGGCGCCCTGCTGATGGCCGCCCTGCACAGGCCGGGCCGCACGCTGGAGCCCTATGAGCGCCACCTTGAGGAGCTTTCGGCCAACCTGGCCGCCTCGGCCCGCGATCTGGACGCCGAGCGCTCGCTCGAAGGCCGGGTAGAGGCCCTGCGCGGGCTGCTCGCCGAGCGTCACGGCTACCGCGGCGATCACGAGGATTACGACGATCCCCAGAACGCCAACCTGATGGCGGTGATGGAGCGGCGGCGCGGCCTGCCGGTGGCGCTCGGCATCCTGACCCTGGCGATCGCGCGCGCCCAGGGCTGGGCCGCCTGCGGCCTCGCATTCCCGGGGCATTTCCTGCTGCGGCTCGACCTTGGCGGGGCCCGCGCCGTGATCGATCCCTTCAACGGCTGGCAGCGGCTGGAAAGCGCCCAGCTGCGCGATCTGCTGAAGGCTGTCGCGGGCCTGGATGCGGAGCTGACCCCGGCCCACTACGCGCCGGTGGAAAACCGCAAGGTCCTGCTGCGCCTGCAGAACAACATCAAGCTGCGCGCGCTCCAGGCCGAACGCTTCGAGGAGGCGCTCTCCTGCCTGGAGATCATGCTGATGCTGGCGCCGGGCGAAGGCGACCTCTGGCGCGAGCTGGGCCTGGTCCACGCCGAGCTCGGCAACCTGCGCGCCGGAATCCTCTCGCTGGAGCAGTTCCTGGAGATCGCGCCGGGAGACCGTCAGGCGGACGAGGTCTCCCAGCTTCTGCGCATTCTGCGCTCCAAGCTCAACTGACGCCCCTGCCCTTGCGGGGGCACGGCGGGCGGCTATAGTGCGGCGATCGGGAGTGACAGCCACCCTTAGCGAGGAAAGCGCGCCGCCATGAGCCTTTCGGTAGCCATCCAGATGGACCCCATCGACAAGATCGACATCAAGGGCGACAGCACCTTTGCGCTGGCGCTCGAAGCGCAGGCGCGCGGTCATCAGCTCTACCACTACCTGCCCAAGCACCTGACCTTCAAGGCGGCGGAGACGGGCGTCGAGGTCTCCGCGCAGCTGCGCCCGCTGGAAGTGCGGCGCAAGGAGGGCGACCACTTCACGCTCGGGCAGCCGGAGAACCGGGACCTGCGCGGCCTGGACGTGGTGCTGATGCGCCAGGACCCGCCCTTTGACATGTCCTACATCACCGCCACCCATGTGCTGGAGCACATCCACCCGGACACGCTGGTGGTGAACGACCCGGTTTCGGTCCGCAACGCGCCGGAGAAGCTCTTCGTCAGCCATTTCGCCCGCTTCATGCCGCCGACGCTGATATCCTCCGACCGCGCGGAAATCCTGGCGTTCCGGAAGGAACACCGGGAGATCGTCGTGAAGCCGCTCTACGGCAACGGCGGCTCCGACATCTTCCATGTGAAGGAGAACGACGACAATCTGAACGCGCTGATGGAGATGTTCACCCGCATCTACCGCGAGCCGGTGATCGTGCAGCGCTATCTGCCGGAAATCCGCAAGGGCGACAAGCGCATCATCCTGGTGGACGGCGAGCCCGCGGGCGCGCTGAACCGCATCCCGGCCGAGGGGGAATCGCGCGCCAACCTGCACGTCGGCGGGCGCGCCGAGAAGGTCGGCCTGACCGAGCGGGAGCGGGAGATCTGCGCGGCCCTCGGCCCGGTCTTGAGGGAACAGGGGCTGATCTTCGTCGGCATCGACGTGATCGGCGACTACCTTACCGAGATCAACGTCACCAGCCCGACCGGGTTGCAGGAGATCGAACGCTTCGACGGCGCCAACCTCGCCGGTCTGATCTGGGACGCCATCGAGCGCCGCCTGGCCTCGCGCAAGAGCGCCTAGGGACGGCGGCGCGCGGAGCCGGGACGCGAAGCACGTGACGCTCACCCTCTCATCCCTGATCCCGCTCGCCCTGGTGGCGCTGCTGTCCCTGGCGGGCACCGGCCTCTTGGTCCTGCTGCTGCGGCGCGCGCAGATCCTGGACCACCCCAACGAACGTTCCAGCCACAGCCGTCCGACCCCCAAGGGCGGCGGCCTCTTCTTGATGCCGCTGGTCATCGCGGCCTGGTCCTGGTGGGCGCTGCAGGAGGGACAACCTGGGCTCTGGCCGCTGCTGGCCGCCGCCGCGGCGCTCTGCCTCCTCTCCTGGCGCGACGACCTGAAGAGCCTGCCTGCGGGCGTGAGGCTCGGCGCGCAGGGGCTGGCCGTGGCGCTGGGTCTCTATCTGCTGGAGCCGCAGGGCAGCGTGACCCAGGGGTTGCTGCCCGCGCCCCTGGACCTCGCCTTCGCCTGGCTCGCCTGGCTCTGGTTCGTGAATCTCTTCAACTTCATGGACGGCATCGACGGCATCGCGGGGGTCGAGGCGCTTTCGATCGCCCTCGGCCTGGCCGTCCTTTGGATCGCCGATCTGGCGCTGGGCGAGGGCTATGCCTTGCTGCTGGCCGCCGCCGTTCTGGGCTTCCTGCCCTGGAACTGGGCGCCCGCGCGGCTGTTTCTCGGCGACGCGGGCAGCGTGCCGCTCGGCTATCTGCTGGGCTACCTGTTGGTCCTGGCGGCCTATCAGGGCTACTGGGCGGCGGCCCTGATCCTGCCCGCCTACTACTGGGCCGACGCCACCTTCACCCTGCTGCGCCGCCTCGCCCGTCGCGAAAAGGTCTGGCAGGCGCACCGCAGCCACTGGTACCAGCGCGCCGCCGCGCGCATCGGGCATGGCGGCGTTACGGCGCGGGTCGGTCTCTTCAATCTGGCGATGATCCTGTTGGCGCTCTCCACGCTGCGCTTCGGGGATTGGCCGCCGGTGCTGGCCTGCGCCCTTCTCACCCTCGGCTTTCTCGCCTATCTCTCCCACCTCGCGCGGCCGAAGCCCTAGGACCGCTTGACCGGGGGGCTTGCCGGGCTCTATTCAAAAGGCCAGTCAATGGCCAGCACCACCCGCCCCTGAAATTCCGGAGACCCCATGTCCGACAGCAGCCGTACCCCGATCCGCCGCGCCCTCATCTCCGTCTCCGACAAGTCGGGGCTCGCCGAGCTTGGAAAGGCGCTGGACCGGGCGGGGGTGGAGATACTGTCAACCGGCGGCTCGGCAAAGGCGCTCTCGGACGCGGGTGTGACGGTCAAGGAGGTCTCGGCCCACACCGGCTTTCCGGAGATCATGGACGGGCGGGTCAAGACCCTGCACCCCGCGATCCACGGCGGCATCCTGGCGCGCCGCGATCTGGCCAGCCACCGGCAGGCCATGGAGGAGCATGGCATCGCGCCCATCGATCTGGTGGTGGTGAACCTCTATCCCTTCCGCGAGACGGTCGCGGGCGGCGGCGATTGGGACGCCTGCATCGAGAACATCGATATCGGCGGCCCCGCCATGGTGCGCGCGGCGGCCAAGAACCACGGCGATGTCGCCATCGTGACCGACCCGGCGGACTACGCGCCGCTGCTGGCAGAGCTGGCCGAGGGCGGCACGACCCTGGCCCTGCGCCGCCGCCTGGCGCGCAAGGCCTATTCCCATACGGCAGCGTATGATTCGGCGATTTCCACCTGGATGGCCGAGCAGGAAGGCGAGACCTTCCCCGAAAGCGTGACCTTCGCGGGCGCGCGCGCCCAGGTTTTGCGCTATGGCGAGAACCCGCATCAGGAGGCGGCGCTCTACCTGGACAGCGCCGCGCGCCCGCGCCGCCCCGGCGTCGCCAGCGCCCGCCAGCTCCAGGGCAAGGAGCTTTCCTACAACAACCTGAACGACACCGACGCGGCCTTCGAGCTGGTCAGCGAGTTCACCGCCGGGCCCGCCGTCGCCATCATCAAGCACGCCAACCCCTGCGGCGTGGCGCTGGGTGACAGTCAGGTCGCGGCCTACCGCAAGGCGCTATCCTGCGACCCGGTCAGCGCCTTCGGCGGAATCGTGGCGCTGAACCGGCCCCTGGACGCCGCCACGGCTGAGGAACTCGGCAAGCTCTTCCTGGAGGTCATCATCGCGCCGGGCGTCGAGAAGGAGGCCGAGGCGCTGCTGGCGGAAAAGAAGAACCTGCGCCTGCTGGTGACCGACGCCCTGCCTGACCCGGCGGAGGCGGGCATGACCTTCAAGTCCATCGCCGGCGGGCTGCTGCTGCAAAGCCGGGACGCCGGGCGCATCGAGCGGGAGGACCTGAAGGTCGTCACCAAGCGCGCGCCGAGCGAGGCGGAGCTCGCCGACCTGCTCTTCGCCTTCCGGGTCGGCAAGCACGTCAAGTCGAACACCATCGTCTACGCCAAGGACGGCGCGACGGTGGGGATCGGCGCGGGACAGATGAGCCGCGTGGACGCCGCGCGCATTGCCGCCATCAAGTCCAAGGAGGCGGGCGAGGCCGCGGGCGAGAGCGATCTGCGCACGGCCGGCTGCGTCGTCGCCTCCGATGCCTTCTTCCCCTTCGCAGACGGCCTACTGACCGCCGCCGAGGCGGGGGCAACCGCCGTCATCCAACCCGGCGGCTCAATGCGTGACGAGGAGGTGATCGCCGCCGCCGACGAGGCCGGCCTCGCCATGGTCTTCACCGGCATGCGCCACTTCCGGCACTAGGACGCCGCCTTGTCAGACCTTCGCGGCCCACCAGGCGCGGTCGCCGCCGAAGCGTTCGACCAGGAAGTCGAGGAAGCGGCGCACCTTGGGCGAGAGGTGGCGGGCCGAGGGGTAGAGGATGAAGATGTCGCTGTCGGGGCTCAGGTGGTCGTGCAGCACCTCCTCCAGCGCGCCGCTCTCCAGGTCGCGCGCGACCAGCCAGACCGGCAGCTGCGCCAGGCCCATGCCGTCTATCGCCTGAAGCCTCAGCACCTCGATGTCCATGGACTCGAAGGGGCCGGAAACCGGCAGCCCCTGGCTGCCGCCGTCCTCCCCCATGAACTGCCATTCGCCGCGCGGACGGCGCAGGCTGTGTACGAGGCAGGCGTGGTCCTTCAGGTCTTCAGGTACTTCCGGGCGGCCCCGGCGGTCCAGATAGCCGGGCGCGCCCACCACCAGCCGCCGGTTCTTTGAGAGGCGCCGGCCGATCAGCGCCGAATCCTTCATCTCTCCGATGCGGATCACGAGGTCCACCCCCTCCTCGATGGGGTCGATCAGCCGGTCGGAAAGCCGCAGTTCCAGATGCACCTCCGGATAGGCGCGCAGGAAATCCCCCAGCACCGGTCCAACGCAGTAGCGCCCGAAGGCGATGGGGGCGTCCACCACCAGCCGCCCGCGCGGCACGCCGGTCTGGTCGGCGAGCGACCCCTCCGCCTCGGCCAGGTCGGAGAGGATGGCGCGGGCGCGCTCATAAAAGGCGCCGCCCTCATCGGTCAGGCTGAGCTTGCGCGTGGTGCGGTTGAAGAGCCGCACGCCCAGCCGGTCCTCCAGCGCCGAAAGCTGCTTGGAGACCGCCGAGGGCGTGATCTCAAGCTTGCGCGCCGCCGCGGAAAGCGAGCCGCCCTCGACGATGGCGGTGAGCACACGCAGTTGATCGAAACGATCCATCGGACACTCTTTATCTGTTCCAATCAGGAAACAATGATCTTCCTAGAACGACTATTATCATTCAAATGGAAAGTCATCATCTTTAACCAACAAGAGCGGCGTCGCCGCGAAGGACGGGCCGCCCCCACGTGAAAGAGGAGAGAAGATCATGTCGAACGCGATGCATCAGAACCTGCAGGAATCCGAGGTTCGCGAGGCCCTGAACCGCGCTCGTGTGGAGCGTGCGGAGGCCATGCGCGCTTTCTTCGGCGGGCTGTTCCGCCACTCGCTGCGGCGCAAGGCTCCGCTCGGCTACCGGGCAGCCCCTTGCGCGTGAGCGGGAAGTCTTAGCGGCAGCAACAGCAGGAAGCCGATCAGGAAGAAGACGACGACCGTCGCCATGCCGACCCGCTGGCTGCCGCTCTCAAGCGTGAGCTGGCCGACCAGCAGCGGCCCCAGAAAGGCCGTCGCCCTGCCGGAGAGTGCGTAGAGACCGAACATCTCCGTGCGCTCCTCCGGCTCCGCGAGACGGGCCATCAGGCTGCGGCTGGCGGACTGCGCCGGGCCGATGAAGAGCCCGATCCCCGACGCCAGGATGTAGAACCAGAGCTTCGATTCGATCAGCAGGATCGGCAGGCCAAGGCCGATCAGGGCTAGCAGCGCGATCAGGATCGTGGGCTTGGAGCCGATTCGGTCGTCCGCCCAGGAAAAGCAGAGCGCGCCGAGGCCGGAGGCCACGTTGAGAATGATCGCGAAGATCAGGATCTCCTGAAAATCCATGCCGAAAGTCCCGGCTGCGTAAATTCCCCCGAAAGCAAAGAGCGTGTTCAGGCCGTCCGTGTAGAGCATGCGCGCGGCCAGAAAGCGCAGCAGCACGGGACGGTGGCGCAGGCGTTTCAGGCTGGACCAGAGCATCTTCAGCCCGCCGGATATGGCGCTGGCCGTGCCGAGGCCGCTGCTCGGGCGGTCCGGGACGTAGAGGAAAAGCGGCAGCGCGAAGACCAGGAACCATAGCGACACGAGGGGTGCTGCGATCCGCACCTCCTCGGCGCGCTCCTTGTCGAGCCCGAAGGGCGGCGTCTCCGGCAGCACGAAGACCACCAGCACCAGCGCCAGCGCCGCGAGGCCCCCGGCATAGCCCAGCGCCCAGGCCCAACCGGACACGCGGCCGATCATGCGGCGCCCGGCCACCTCCGGCAGCATGGCGTTATAAAAGACCGTCCCCAGCTCGAAGCAGGCCGAGCCCAGGAAGGCCAGCACCAGCGCCAGCAGCAGGAAGGAAGGCTCCGGCTCCACGTACCAGAGCGCCAGGCCGCTGACGATGGTGAGCCCGCTCAAGACCGCGAGCCAGGGCTTGCGCGGCCCGCCGTTGTCGGCGATGGCGCCGAACACGGGGCCCAGAACCGCCACCGCCAAGCCGGACAGCGCCATGGCGTTGCCCCAGGCGGCGGTGCCCAGCTCGGGCGTCGGCGCCACGACCTTGGTCACGTAGGTGGCGGTGATGAAGGTCACGACGATGGTGGGAAAGGCGGAGTTCGCCCAGTCGAAGAGACACCAGGAGACAAGCGCTTTCAGGCCCTGGGGACGATCGTCGCTGCTGGTCAAGAGCGCTCTCCTCGGAGTCGCGGGGCCGCTCGCCGGTCCGCCAGCGTTCGGGCTAGCAGCTTTTTTGCCGCCCCTCAAGAAATCCCCAACGGACGCTCGCCAGATTGGTCTTCAAAAAAGACCAAAGATTCAAGCAACTAGCCTGTTGCTGTGGATAAGCCGGTGCAAAAACCTTGCGGATTCTGTGGGGAAAGCCGCGCTTTATGCACAGTTTTTTACAGTTTGTAACCTTAACGAAGCTTGCGCGCAGGGGCCGATCGGCGCGAGGCTTTGGGTACGCGAAAGCGTTGGGTTCCGGGACAAGGACCTGCCGGCCCGGCCAGAGCTGATCAGGAAGCGGCAACGTTTCCCAGCCCATGGTACGGCGGCGGACCTTCGGAACCTCGGAAGGGGCGAGGGACCCTTCCCGTCTCCCTCGGGAGGCGGAGAGACCCGAGCCCGCCCGGCGGAAGCCCGGTCCTCTTCGGAGGGTTGGGGTTTGAGACCGGGTCGCCGCGGAGGCCTTGCCAAGCGGCCCTTTCCGGCCCGGATCGTTCCACCCCTGCGCGGAGCGGTCATTAAACGGGCAACCCGGTCGTCCCTCGCGGGGACGGCTAGGTGAGGCGGCCCTTCCCGGGGCCGTGTCGCGGGGTCCGGCCCCCCTTCACGGGGGTGGTGCGGGGCCCTGGTGGAAAGGGGATCACGCGGGCAAGGAGGTACCGAGCCTTCCGGTGAGGGATGCGATGACGGCTTTTCGGAGCATCGTCGCCCTGCTCGCCGCAGCCGCTGACGGGGTCGCCAGGTCCGATCGACGGCGCGCGATGCAGCGAGAATCCCTCCGCGCTCAGCGAGGGAACCGCTCTCGCAAGTGGTACCCGCGGGCGCCGGACGATGGGAAACCATCGCCCGGCGCTTCCGCGTTTAGGGGGTCCATCTTCCAGATTTTTGAAGCTTCAATGCCGGGTCAGCGGCGCGGCATCAGGGCCCAGTAGTCCAGGTCCAGCACCACGGCGGGGTCGAGCTTGCCCTCCTCGATCTCCAGCGGGAAGTCGGCCGCCGAACGGTTCTTGGTCGCGACCGTGCGCAGGCGCAGCGCCCCCAGATCGGCGCGTCCCGGCAGTTCCGCGGTCTCCAGCACCTCCGTCCAGGCGTAGATGGTGTCGCCCGCGAAGCTGGGCGCGGTATGGCGCCCGCCGTTGATCCCGGCCAGGAAGAAGGCGTTCTCCAGTCCATTGAAGGAGAGCGCGCGGGCGATGGAGATGATGTGCCCGCCATAGACGATGCGCTTGCCGAAGCGGCCTTCGGCCTCGGCATGCTGGTTGAAGTGGACGCGCGCGGTGTTGTGGTAAAGCCGCGTGGCGAGCTGGTGCTCAGCCTCCTCGATGGTCATGCCGTCCACGTGGTCGATCTTCTCGCCCGCCGCGTAGTCCTCCCAGAAATGGGCGCCGCCGCTGAGCGCGCTGTCGAGGCCTGAGAAGTCCAGGTCCAGGGGCGCCACCAGCTGGTCCGGCGTCACCGCCTTGGGCAACTCGGGCACCTTGGGCTCGGCCAGGGCGCCCGCGCCCTCTCGCTTGTTCACCATGACCCAGCGGAAGAAGCGCAGGACGACCTCGCCGACCTGATTGCGGCCCACGGTCTCGACATAGAGGACGCCGGTCTTGCCGTTCGAGTTCTCCTTCATGCCGATCACCT
This sequence comes from Limibacillus sp., assembly GCA_037379885.1. Classification (NCBI taxonomy): domain Bacteria; kingdom Pseudomonadati; phylum Pseudomonadota; class Alphaproteobacteria; order Rhodospirillales; family Rhodovibrionaceae; genus Limibacillus; species Limibacillus sp. The sequence goes on along the minus strand of JARRJC010000002.1, from coordinate 171,013 downwards.
CGGACACGGCGGAAAGCGTGTCGCCGGGAAAGACCGGCTGCAGGAAAAGTCCGCCCGCGTAGCCGAGGTTCGCGACGGCGTTCAAGGAGATGTCCGGAACCGATTTGCCGAAGATCACGTGAAACACCAGCAGATCGTCCAGCGGGGCGGCGGGCAGGCCGATGTCCTGGGCCAGGCTGTCGGCGGCCTGCGGTGCGAAGCGCGCGCCGTAGAGGGCGGTGTAGAGCGCCTGATCGCCCTCGCTCACCGTGCGGGGGGTGGCGTGCACCAGGGTCTCGCCGATGGTGAAGTCCTCGAAGTAGCGCCCGCGGCTGCTCTTGCTCATGACGGCGGCCCCTTAGTTGTCTTCGGCCAGGGCGTCGATCGCGGCCTTCAGCGCGATCAGCCTCTGGGCGTTCTCGACATGCAGGTTCTCGATCAGCTTGCCCTCCACCACGACGACGCCCTGTCCCGCGTCCGAGGCTTCGGCATGGGCGGCGATGATCTTCTGCGACCAGGCGATCTCTTCCTCGTCCGGCGCGAACAGGCGGTTGGCGGCTTCGATGGTCTTGGGGTGGATCAGGGTCTTGCCGTCGAAACCGAGCTCGCGGCCCTGGCGGCAGGCAGCCTCGAAACCCTCTTCGTCCGAAAGGTCCAGGTGCACGCCGTCGACCACGGCCTTGCCATGGGCGCGCGCGGCGAGAACGGAGAGCGAGAGCGCGGTCAGGACCGGTAGACGCTCGGGCGTGTGCGCGGCCCGCAGGTCCTTGACCAGGTCGGAGGTGCCCAGCACCAGACAGGAAAGGCGCGGCGAGGCGGCGGCGATCGCGCCTGCGTTCAGCACGCCGAGCGGGGTTTCCACCATGACCTGGATGGTCATGCCGTCCGGCGCGCCGGCGTCCGCCATGCGCTGCGCCAGATCTTTCACCTGGCCGGGTCCGTCGACCTTCGGCAGCAGGATGGCGTCGGCGCCGCTTTTGGCCATGGCCGAGATGTCGCCAGCGCCCCAGGGCGTCTCCAGCCCGTTCACGCGCACCACGATCTCCCGCTTGCCGTAGCCGCCTTGGGCCAGGGCGGAGAGGATGTTCTCGCGCGCCGCCTCCTTGGCGTCCGGGGCGACCGCGTCCTCCAGATCGAGGATCAGGGCGTCGGCGGGCAGCGTGCGGCCCTTCTCCAGCGCACGGGGATTGGAGCCGGGCATGTAGAGCACGCTCCGGCGCGGGCGGGCGGTGTGGTCGGCTAAGGAGCTCACTTTATTTAAGCCTCCCCTGATATTTCTTATTGCGGCGCAGCATATATGCGGCGGACTATATAGATGCGGGCGTCTGTGGCAAGCTCTGGCACGCGCCCGCCGCCCGCCGATTTCTCACAGGAAAGACCACCGGCAAAGCCCATGTCCGTGCTTTCGATCCAGTCCCATGTGGCCTATGGCCATGCCGGCAACGCCGCCGCCGTCTTCCCCTTGCAGCGCCTGGGGCTGGAGGTCTGGCCGGTGAACACCGTGCAGTTGGCGCATCACACCGGACACGGCGCCTTGCACGGCGGCCCCCTGCCCCTGGAAAACCTGACGGCGGTGCTGGCGGGCTTGAAGGAGTTGGGCGAGCTCAAGACCTGCCGCGCCGTCCTTTCGGGCTATCTGGGATCGGCCGCCCTGGGCGAGGTCGTGGCCGAGGCCGTTGCCGCGGTGAAGGCCGCGAACCCGGAAGCGCTCTATCTCTGCGATCCGGTCATGGGCGATGTGGGCAGGGGATTCTACGTCAGCGAGGAGATACCGGCCTTCTTTCGCGCGCGGCTTCTGGGTCTGGCCGATATCGTGACGCCGAACCTTTTCGAGCTGGGCGTCCTGACCGGGCGGGAGGTCGCGCGCCGCCTCGACCTGTTCCAGGCCGCCGACCGTCTTCTGCTGCGCGGAGCCAAGCGGCTGCTGGTCACCTCGGTTATCCTGCCGGACACGCCGGAGGGCGAAATGGAAATGTTGGGCGCGGACGAGCGCAGTTTCTGGCGCGTACGGACCCCGCTTTTGACCCTGGACCCACCCGTTGGCGGCGCCGGCGACATGACGGCGGCGCTCTTCCTCGCGCATCTGCTGAAGGGCAACGACATGGGACAGGCGCTCTCGCGCGCCGCCTCTTCGATCCATGCCTTGCTGGCGGCTGTCGCGCCGGGCAGCCGGGAGATCCCGCTGGTCGCCCGTCAGGACGCCATCGTCGACCCGCCGCAGATCTTCGAGGCTGAACGCCTGGGTTAGCGCCTGGGTTAGCGCGGGGCGAGCCCCAGAACATCCAGCATGGAGTAGAGGCCGGGGTCCTTGCCCTTGGTCCAAAGGGCGGCCTTGACCGCGCCGTTGGCGAAGAGCATGCGGTCGCTGGCCTTGTGGGTGATCTCCACCCGTTCGCCGGGCCCGGCGAAGATCACCGAGTGCTCGCCGATCACATCGCCGCCGCGCAGCGAAGCGAAGCCGATCGCGCCGGGCTCCCTGGCGCCGGTGATGCCGTCGCGGCCCCGCTCGCTGTTCTCGGCCAGATCAATGCCCCGGCCCTTGGCCGCAGCCTCGCCCAGCATCAGCGCCGTGCCGGATGGGGCATCCACCTTGTGGCGGTGGTGCATCTCCACGACTTCGATGTCATAGGCCGGGTCCAGGGCGCGGGCCACCTGTTCGACCAGCGTCACCAGCAGATTGACCCCCAGGCTCATGTTGCCGGCCTTCACCACGGTGCAGGCGCGGGCGGTCTCCGCCAGTTCGGCTTCCTGTTCGGCGGTGAAGCCCGTGGTGCCGACGACATAGCCGCGCCCGGCCTCGGCCGCCAGCTTCAGGGTGGCGAGCGTCGCCTCGGGCGCGGTGAAGTCGATCAGGACGTCGGCCTTTTCGATCAAGGCCCGCGGGTCGTCGCCCAGCGGCAGGCCCAGGTCGCCGAGACCGGAGAGCTGGCCGAAGTCCTGCCCCAGCAGCTCGCTGCCCGCGCGCTCCACGCCGCCGACAAGGCGCGCGCCCTCGGCCTCGCTGACCGCCTTGGCCAGCATCCGCCCCATGCGTCCGCCGGCGCCGACGATTCCTATGCCCAACTCCGACATCGCTCCGGTCCTTTCCGCAGGTCCTCGATCCCCTTCGCGCACAGGCTTAGCCCCGCAGGGAGCCGCTGGCAAGGGCGCCTGCAAGGGCGCTGGACGATCTGCACCGATCTTGTGAGGGCGGCAAGGCGTTCTGCTGCGAACGACCAAACAATGTAACAAATTTGAACTAAATCTTACGCAACGGCGACATGGTTTGATTCATCTTGTTCCCCTTGATCAATGAGGCTGGGCGGCAAGCGCACGGCGCACTTATGTAAACCGGAAGCGGAGTGACCAATCATGAAGTTCCTTCTAGGGCTATTCGCCATGAGCCTCCTTGTCTTCTCGCTCGCCTCCGCGAAGGGAGTCCAGGCGGCGGCACAGTTGGGCGAAACGCCCATCGCCTCACAGGCCTCCGGTCTTGAGAGCGGCGACAGCATCCTGGAGCGCGGCAAGACCGACCACCGCGGGCGCCATGGCGCCAGCAAGCGTGGCGGTTGACGGCCTCAACGAAAGGCGGCCGCCCATCGCTGCGCCCCGGCCCTCATGGCCGGGATCCAGACGATAAAGCCGAAATCCGAGAGTCCGTCACGAAGCGCTGTTTGACGCTGTAGGGGCCATTAGCGCAGCGACCGGATCGACGCGGTGAACGCCTCCAGGGGAACGCCGGTCGCGTCCTTCAAGGCCTGATCGATATCGCTTTCGAAGTAGAGGTTCGTCATCTTGAAGCCGCCGTCCGGCTCGCGCAGCAGGGTGTCGACGCGAACCGGCGTCTTCGGGTGCAGCGGGTTGGGCCCGCTCGTGTAGAAAACGAAGTAGAGCGGCTCTGCGTGCATCACCAGCCAGACCCAGCGGGGCTGCGTTGCGATGTCCAGAAAGGCTTGCGGCTGGTTGGATAGTTGCTTGCGCACCTTCGCGGCGCTCTTGGCCGTCCAGCGGTTGGCGAAGGCCTCGAGCTGGCCCTTCGGCAGCAGCCGCCAGGTCTCGGCGTAGAACCTCAGCGGCGGGTACCCCTCCGGCAGCCGTGCCTGGAAGACATCGAACTGGGGCGCGTAGCCCTCGAACAACAGCGGCACGCGGTCGCCACCCAGCCGGAAGGTCATGGGCAGGGAGACCTGAAGCCCGTCAGGCAGCCTTTCCGGGGCGCGGTTCCGTGCCGAGAGGGATTTCACGATCCAGGCCGTGAGCGGCCAGTTGCTGGAGGTCAGGGTCGCAGTGTAGCCGCCGGCAGCCCCGGCCCGGCGCAGCGTGAAGCTCCGGATGAAACGCGCGCCGCGGTAGGGCATGTCCCAATAGAAGAGGTCCTCGTCGCCCAGGTCGCTGCGCCCCAGCACCCGGACCCTCTCGAACCCGCCGAAGCCCCTGTGCCAGAGCGTGATCCGGTCGCGCCTAAAGGCCTCGGCGGCCTCGCCTTCCTCCGTCGAGATGAAAGGCCCGGCCAGCGCCATGTCCTCTTCCTTCAGCCCGCGCATCAGCCGCTGGAAGGCGGCCAGCGCGGGGTCGGAGGCGGCGGGACGCTCCAGGAAGTCGTCCAGCGCCACGCCCTCCTCTCCGTAGGCTTCGAAGGGCAGCTTCAGATAGATCGGCAGATCGACGGGCTCCAGCTCCACATGCCCCTGCATGGGCAAGAGCAGGCTCTTCTCCTGCGCGGCGGCGGGGGCGACTCCCGGGAACAGCAAGGCCAGGACCAGAAGCGGAATGGCCCCAAGTCTTCTCAGTTTTCCGTCTTCTATGATCGCGAAACGCATGATCAAAACACGCTAAGTGAACGGGCCGTCAGGTATAGCATGACGGACCGCTCCCTTATGAAGTCTTGATGCTTGGCCGGCGTCCCTTCAGGCGCTAGTCCGCCAGGCCTTTCCAGAGTTCCTTCACCTTGGTGAAGAAGCCCTCGGATTCCGGGGAGTTGGACTTGCCTTCGGCTTCCTTGGCGAACTCCTCCAGCAGTTCCTTCTGGCGCTTGGAGAGGTTGACCGGGGTTTCCACGCGCACCTGCACGTAGAGGTCGCCGCGCGCCTGGGAGCGCAGGACCGACATGCCCTTGCCGCGCAGGCGGAAGGAATGCTCGTTCTGGGTGCCGGCGGGGATCGTGACCCGCGCGCGCTTGCCGTCGATCACCGGGACCTCGATGGACCCGCCGAGGGTCGCCGTGGTCATGGGGATCGGCGCCTCGCAGAAAAGGTGCGCGCCGTCGCGCTTGAAGAAGGCGTGCGGCTTCACCGAGATGAAGACGTAGAGATCGCCGGTCGGCCCGCCGCGCATGCCCGCCTCGCCCTTGCCGGACAGGCGGATCGGCGTGCCGTCCTCGACGCCCGCGGGAATCTGGACGGCCAGCGTCTGGTCGCGCTGCACGCGGCCCTGGCCGTTGCAGTCGTGGCAGGGATTCTCGATCACCTGACCCCGGCCGCCGCAGCGCGGGCAGGTCCGCTCAATGGTGAAGAAACCGGACTGGGAGCGCACGCGGCCCCGTCCGTTACAGGAAGGACAGCTGGTCGGGCTGGATCCGGGCTCCGCGCCGGAGCCGTTGCAGGTCTCGCAGCCCACGGCCGTCGGCACGTGGATCTGCGCCTTCTTACCCTCGAAGGCCTCTTCCAGGGTGATTTCCAGGTTGAGCCGCAGGTCCGCGCCGCGCGCAGCGCCGCCGCCGGGGCCAGCAGCGCCGCCACCGGGCCGGCGTCCGCCGCCGCCCATGAAATCGCCGAACATCTCGTCGAAGATGTCGGCGAAACCGCCGCCGCCGAAGCCCTGGCCGCCCGCGCCGCCGCCGCCGCCCATGCCGCCCTCGAAGGCGGCGTGGCCGAAGCGGTCGTAGGCGGCGCGCTTCTGCTCGTCCTTCAGGACGTCATAGGCTTCGCCTGCTTCCTTGAACTTGGTCTCGGCCTCCTTGTCATCCGGGTTGCGGTCCGGATGGTACTTCATCGCGAGCTTGCGGTAGGCCTTCTTAAGCTCGTCGGCGGAGGCATCTTTGGAGACGCCGAGGATGTCGTAGTAGTCGCCCTTGGCCATTTTCTTTTTTCGTCGCCCCCTTCATCGCGGTTTGGGTCTGGTCCGGGTTTCCCCGCCCCCTGAACCGGAATAAGGGCCGGAAAGGCGCGTGTCCTTTCCGGCCCCTTTTGGTTCCGGGAGCCCCGGCTGACGGGACTTAGGACTTCTTCTCGCCCTTGTCGTCCTCGTCGACCTCCTCGAACTCGGCGTCGACCACGCTGTCGTCGGCCTGACCCTGGGCCGAGCCCTCCGCTCCGGCGTCCGCCTCACCGGCCTGGGCGTCGCCGCCCTCCTGCTGGTAAAGCGCCTCGCCGAGCTTCATGGCGGCCTGGGCCAAGGCCTCGGTCTTGGCCTTGATCGCCTCCAGGTCGTCGCCGTCCTTGACGGCCTTCAGCTCGTCGACGGCGGTCTGGATCGTGGTCTTCTCCTCCTCGCCGAGCTTCTCGCCCACCTCGCCGAGCGACTTCTCGGTCTGATGGACCAGCGAGTCGGCCTGGTTGCGGGCCTCGGCCAGTTCACGCTTCTTCTTGTCGTCGGAAGCATGGGCCTCGGCGTCCTTGACCATCTGCTCGATGTCTTCGTCGGAGAGGCCGCCGGAGGCCTGGATGCGGATCTGCTGCTCCTTGCCGGTGGCCTTGTCCTTGGCCGACACGTTGACGATGCCGTTGGCGTCGATGTCGAAGGTGACCTCGATCTGCGGCACGCCGCGCGGGGCGGAGGGCAGGCCAACCAGGTCGAACTGACCCAGCAGCTTGTTGTCCGCGGCCATCTCGCGCTCACCCTGGAAGACCCGGATGGTGACCGCCGTCTGGTTGTCCTCGGCGGTGGAGAAGGTCTGCGACTTCTTGGTCGGGATCGTGGTGTTGCGGTCGATCAGGCGGGTGAAGACGCCGCCCAGGGTCTCGATGCCCAGCGACAGCGGGGTCACGTCCAGCAGCAGCACGTCCTTGACGTCGCCCTGCAGCACGCCGCCCTGAATCGCGGCGCCGATGGCGACCACCTCGTCGGGGTTGACGCCCTTGTGCGGCTCCTTGCCGAAGAAGGTCTTCACGACTTCCTGGATCTTGGGCATGCGGGTCATGCCGCCGACCAGGATCACCTCGTCGATCTCACCCGCGGAGATGCCCGCGTCCTTCAGGGCCGCCTTGCAGGGGCCGACCGTGCGCTGCACCAGATCGTCCACCAGGCTTTCCAGCTTGGCGCGGGACAGCTTGATGTTCAGGTGCTTCGGGCCGGACTGGTCGGCGGTGATGAAGGGCAGGTTCACTTCCGTCTGGGTCGCCGAAGACAGCTCGATCTTGGCCTTCTCCGCCGCCTCCTTGAGGCGCTGGAGGGCGAGCTTGTCCTGGCGCAGGTCGACGCCCTGCTCCTTTTTGAACTCGTCGGCCAGGTATTCGATGATGCGGTTGTCGAAGTCCTCGCCGCCCAGGAAGGTGTCGCCGTTGGTCGACTTCACCTCGAAGACGCCGTCGCCGATCTCCAGGATCGAGACGTCGAAGGTGCCGCCGCCAAGGTCGTAGACCGCGATGGTGCCGGCCTTCTTCTTCTCAAGCCCGTAGGCGAGCGCGGCCGCCGTCGGCTCGTTGATGATGCGCAGAACCTCAAGCCCGGCGATCTTGCCGGCGTCCTTGGTGGCCTGACGCTGGGAATCGTTGAAGTAGGCGGGGACGGTGATGACCGCCTTCTCGACCTTCTCACCCAGGTAGGACTCCGCCGTCTCCTTCATCTTCTGAAGGATGAAGGCCGAGATCTGGCTGGGGCTGTAGGTCTCGTCATGCGCCTTGACCCAGGCATCGCCGTTGTCGGCCTTGACGATCTCGTAGGGGACCAGCTCCTGGTCCTTCTTGGCCGTGGGATCGTCGAAGCGGCGCCCGATCAGGCGCTTGATGGCGAAAAGGGTGTTGTTGGGGTTGGTGACCGCCTGGCGCTTGGCCGGCTGTCCCACGAGGCGCTCGCCATCGTTGGAGAAGGCCACCATGGAGGGCGTGGTGCGCGCGCCCTCGGCGTTCTCGACCACCTTCGCCTGGCTGCCGTCCATGACGGCGATACAGGAGTTCGTGGTGCCGAGGTCGATACCGATAACTTTGCTCATGTTCATCCTCTTTTCTCAGCAGACCGGAGGGGCGGCCTTGGCGAAACAAGCACCGCTCGGTCGGTCCCCAATAAGGCTTCGTTGCTCTTCCAAACAGATGGGGGCGAAAGCCCCGTCTTCCAATGGGGCTATATAGGGAGGATCAAGACGGCTACAAGCCGTTATGTGACGGTGTTTTTTCAAGAAGTTTCGCTGCCTTCGCGCCGAACCATCGGCCCTTGCGGCAGCGCGGCCCGCGCGCCAGGATTCAGAACATGGGCGATCGAACAGTCACTCTCGTGAAATGGAGCGCCGCCGGACTGATGGTCCTGGGCGTTCTTGCGATGCTGGCTGCCGGGCAACTGGGCGGATCATTTCTCTGGCTGGAGGAAGCCGGGTCCTACCTCGCGGTGGCCGCCGCTGCGGTCTACTTCGCCTTTCGCATCTGGGAGCGGCGGCGCAAGGGGCCCGGCGGGTGACCCAGCTGCCCAAGCTTTCCATGGAGGGGCTCGGCTACCGGCCGCAGGCGCTTGAGGAGCCCGCGCAGCGCTCGCTGCTGGCCTGGGTGGCGGATACGCTGGAGGCCGCGCCCTTCTTCACGCCGCGCATGCCGCGGACGGGCAAGCCCTTTTCGGTCGCCATGACCAACGCCGGGCCGCTGGGCTGGATGGCGGACAAGGAGGGCGGCTACCGCTACGAGCCGCGCCACCCGGAGACCGGGCGGCCCTGGCCGGAGATATCCCCGATCCTGCTGGAGCTCTGGGCTGAGACGACGGGCTATCCCCATCCGCCGGAGGCCTGCCTCATCAACTACTACCGCCCCGGCGCGAAGATGGGCCTGCATCAGGACAAGGACGAGCAGGACTTCGATGCGCCGGTGCTCTCGGTCTCCCTCGGCGACACGGCGGTGTTCCGGATCGCCGAGCAGCGCAGCGGGCCCTCGCGCTCCATGAAGCTCGCCTCGGGCGACGTTCTGGTGATGGGCGGGGCCGCGCGGCTTTCCTTCCACGGCATCGACCGGGTGCTGGGCGGCTCCTCACGCCTTCTAGGCCCGCCGCTCTTCCCCGAGGGCGGGCGCATCAACCTCACCTTGCGGCGGGTCACGAAACCCGGATGATCAAAGCTCGATGATGACGGGCACGTGGTCGCTGGGCTTTTCCCAGGTGCGGGTGTCCTTGTAGACCTCGAAGCCCTTGATCCCGGCGTTCGCGGCCTCGTTGGCCAGCACGTGGTCCAAGCGCCAGCCGTAGTTCTTCTCGAAGGAGGCCGCGAAGCGGTAGCCCCACCAGCTGTAGAGCGGCTGGTCGGGCGGCACGAAACGGCGGCCCACGTCGACCAGCCCGCCGCGCTCCAGCAGCGTGGCGAAGCGCTCGGACTCGCCGGGCGTGTGTCCGACCGAGCGCAGCAGCTTCTTGTGGTTCCAGACGTCCTGTTCCAGCGGCGCGATGTTGAGATCGCCCATCAGGATGGTGGGCCGCTTGCGGTCCTGTTCCCGCTCGGCCCAGTCGGCCATCTCGTCGTAGAAGCCCAGCTTGTGGGCGAATTTCTCGTTGGCTTCCGGGTCCGGCTTGGGCCCGCCGGAGGGGGCATAAAAGCAGTGCAGCTCGGTGCCGTCGGCCAGCTCGACGCCGATGTGGCGACAGTCGTCCTTGCCCCACCAGGGACGGCGGTCCCGCACGGCCTTCAGCGGCTTCTTCGATAGGACGGCGACGCCGTTGTAGCTCTTCTGGCCGCGCACCACCTGATGCTCGAAACCCATCGCCTTGATCTCCTCGGCGGGGAAGAGATCGTCGGTGACCTTGGTTTCCTGTAGGCAGACCACGTCCGGCTGCTTCTCCTCGGCGAAGCGGGCGAGCCCCTCCAGCCGCTGGCGCAGCGAGTTGACGTTCCAGGTAGCGATAACGGTCATGACGGGCAGCCCCCTTCGGCTTCTTGTCTTTGGACGAGAGGCCGCAGTCTGGCCGCAGAGGCCCTGCGCCGCAAGGCGGGTTCCGGACAAAAAGAACGCCCGGTCGGGGGGCGGCCGGGCGTTCAATTACTCCTAGGAGTGATGAAGGATTGGCAGGGGAGAGCAATCCTTCACCAGTGGGATTGTGACGCCTCGGGGAGGCGTCGTTCCCTATACCCACATATTTAGGATGACAGGGCTTCGTTGCAACGCCGTGACTCCCAAATCGCCATGCGAATCGGACATAGCCCGTTTGCAGACAGCGCGGCCCGGCAGGCCCGATCAGCTGGCGAGCGAAAGGCGTCCGGCGGCGCGCGCGGCGGCGCGTTCACGCGCTGCCTCCCCAAAGGCCCGGAACAGCTTCATGGAGACTTCGTTCTCCCAGCACTTGTACTCCGGATGCCACTGCACGCCGAGGGCGAAGGCCTTGGCGTCGGTGACGCGCACGGCCTCGATCGTGCCGTCGGGGGCGGTGCCCTCCAGCGTCAGTTTTGGGGCCAAGTCCTTGATTCCCTGGCCATGAAGGGAGTTGATGCGCACCTTTTCCGCCCCCAGAAGTCCCGCAAAGACGCCGCCCGGCACCAGCTCGAGGTCATGGACCTCGCCGTAGCGCACATCGGGGTCGTCGCTCTTGGGTTGGCGGTGGTCGAAGCGGCCCGGCACTTCCTGAAGCTTGGAATAGAGCGTGCCGCCCATGGCCACGTTCAACTCCTGGAAACCCCGGCAGATCGCGAACAGCGGAACGCCGCGCTCGATCGCCAGCTTGATCAGCGGCAGCGTCGTTTCGTCGCGCCAGTGATCGTGGGGCTCGGCGTCGGGGTGCGGCTCCTCCCGGTAGTGGGTCGGGAAGACGTTCGACGGCGAACCGGTCATCAAGAGGCCGTCGAGCCGTTCGACCAGATCCTCCAGGTCGATCAGGTCGCCCAGCGAGGGGATCATGATGGGCAGGCCGCCCGCGCCCACGGCAACCGCGCGCACGTACTTGTCGCCCACCTTGTGGAAGGGCATGCCCTCGGCCTGAATGACACAGGCGGGAAGGCCGATCAGGGGAAGAGTTGCTTTGCTCATGATGTGAAAAGAGCTAGCCCTCCGCCGCGCAAAGCGCAAGGGGCTAGATGGAGTCGCGTCTCACGCGCCCTCGCGTTCTCTTGATGCCGGAGTGACTTGCCAGACGGCCCCCGCCGGGGCATATCGCTGGGTCATGAACCCGCTCGTCGAAACCCTGCTCGCCTACAAGGGCGCTGCGATCCTCGCGTGGCTCGCGCTTTTCTTCCTGGCCGAGCGCTTGCGGCCCGCGGCCCCTCAGCCCGCCGCCCTCGGCGCGGGGCCGGGCGAGGCGGGCGCGCTGAAGCGGATCGCGCGCAACGCCGGTCTCTGGCTGGCGAACGTGGGCCTCTCCCCCCTGATCGTGATCCCGCTGTCGCTCTTCGCCGCGGAGCACAGCCTGGGCTGGCGGCCCGAGGCCTGGGGCGCCTGGATGGGCGGCTGGCCGCAACTGCTGGCCGATTTGATCCTGCTGGATTTCCTGATCTACTGGTGGCACCGGGCGAACCACGAACTGCCGTTCCTCTGGCGCTTCCATGAGGTGCACCATCTGGACGGCTTTCTCGACACCACCACGGCGGTGCGCTTTCACTTCGGCGAGGTGCTGCTCTCCGCGCTGGCGCGCGCGGTGGTGATCGTGCTTCTGGACATCCCCTTCGTCTCGATCGTGGTGTTCGAGACGCTGGTCCTGATGGCTTCGATCTTCCATCACTCGAACGTCAAGCTGCCCCGGGGGTTGGAGAGGGCGCTCTCGCGCCTCGTCATCACGCCGTCGATCCACTGGGTTCACCACCACGCGGTGCGGCGGGACACCGACAGCAACTACGGTACCTTCTTCAGCTTCTGGGATCCGCTGTTCGGCTCGCGCAGCAGCCATGCTCGCGGTCTTGATATGGCGATCGGCGTGGAGCGCCGGCCCGAGAAAGGCTTCCTGGCCCTCCTCGTCAGCCCCTTCCGGCGTTAACTGTCGCCCCGGCTTACTGGCCCGGGCCGTCGTCCTGCGGGAAGCGGTCCTTGAAGACCGAGATGTCGAAGGGGTGGTCGCCCACGTCACGGTTGAACTTGGGGTCCAGCAGGGTGATCTGCGTGATGGTGCCCTGCCCGTCGATGATCTGCCAGCGTTCCAGCTTCAGCGGATCAACCTGGAACTGCAGGGTCACGGTGCCCTGGTCCAGTTCGCCCTCTTCGACCAGCGACAGCAGATAACTGTTTCCGCGCCGCTTCAGCTCCACGACCTGCAAGGGGTCGCCGAAGGTGATGTCGTCGCGCAGCAGGAACCAGACCGGGGTCTGGCTGACCGGGATGTAGGTCGCCTCCTCCAGCTCGCGGTCGTAGTAGACCAGCGTGCCGCTGGTCGCGATCATCAGCACCGGGTGCGGCGGATCGTATTCGAAGCGCATGCGGCCGGGCCGGTCCAGCACCATCAGCCCGGTCGCGTAGGAGCCGTCCGAGGCGATCTGCTCGAAGTGCGCGTGCAGGGTCTTGATGGAGTTCATGTAGCCTTCGATGCGGCCCAGGATGTCGGCGGCCTGGACGGCCTTGCCCGCCCCCTCGATGCCGTCGACCACGTAGTCCTCGTCGACGCCGAGGCTGGGCTGGACGTTTCCGTTTATATCGCCGGAGGGATAGTCGGGGCTGAGCCGGATCGGCGGCGGGGCGTCGCTGGCACTCTCGCTGCTCTGCGCGGCGAGCGGCGCCGGACCTAGCAGGACCGCGGCCAGCAGCGCGCAGCAGAGGGCGGAGGCTTTCGGGGCAAAAGACAAAGGCATTTCCTTGGAGATCCCGTGATCCTTGATGTCGTTCCGTGAGGGCGCCCAGGCGCTCGCCCGCATGAAGATGTGGCCTTGACCCGGACGAGGCAAGGAAAGCTTTTCGCTTGGGTCCTGCACCCGTCCGGGAGGGAAGGCTTCATAGGATATGCCCGCCGAATGCGGCGGAAAGGTGATCCCGGCGTGATTTCCTTTTGGCGCCTACTCGCCGCCGCCTGCCAGGATCTCGCGCTTGCCGACGTGGTTGGCCTGGCTCACCAGCCCTTCTTGCTCCATGCGCTCGATCAGGCGGGCGGCCCGGTTGTAGCCGATCTGAAGGTGGCGCTGCACGAAGGAGGTGGAGGCCTTGCGCTCGCGCAGGACCAGGGCGACCGCCTGATCGTAGAGGTCGTCTCCGCTGCCGCCGTCGCCGCCCGGGATCAAGGGGTCGCCCAGGGACTCCTCGTCCTCGGTCACATCCTCCAGATACTCCGGCTCGCCGAGGCTGCGCAGGTGGTTGACCACCTTCTCGACCTCCTCGTCGGTGACCAGGGGGCCGTGGACGCGGCTGATGCGCCCGCCGTGGGCCATGTGCAGCATGTCGCCCATGCCGAGCAGCTGCTCGGCGCCCATCTCGCCCAGGATCGTGCGGCTGTCGATCTTGGAGGTGACGTGGAAGGAGATGCGGGTCGGGAAGTTCGCCTTGATGGTGCCGGTGATGACGTCGACCGAGGGGCGCTGGGTCGCCATGATCAAGTGGATGCCCGCCGCGCGGGCCATCTGCGCCAGACGCTGGATCGCGCCTTCCACGTCCTTGCCGGCGACCAGCATCAGGTCCGCCATCTCGTCGACGATCACCACGATGAAGGGCAGCGAGGCCAGATCGAAGGGCTGTTCCTCGTAGATCGGCTGGCCGGTGTCGGGGTCGAAGCCGGTCTGCACCTTGCGGGTCAGCACCTCGCCCTTCTTGCGGGCCTCCTCGACGCGCTGGTTGTAGCCCTCGATCGAGCGCACGCCCAGCCGCGACATGGCCTGATAGCGCTGCTCCATCTCGCGCACCGCCCACTTCAGCGCGACCACGGCCTTGCGCGGATCGGTGACCACGGGCGAGAGCAGATGCGGGATGCCGTCGTAGACCGAGAGTTCCAGCATCTTGGGATCGACCATGATGAAGCGGCACTGCTCGGGCGAGAGGCGGTAGAGCAGGCTGAGGATCATGGCGTTGATCGAAACCGACTTGCCCGAACCCGTGGTGCCGGCCACCAGCAGGTGGGGCATGCGCGACAGGTCCGCGACGGAGGGCGCGCCGGAGATGTCCTTGCCCAGCACCAGCGGCAGTTTCTGGCGGCCGTCCTGGTAGACGTCGGAGGACAGAACCTCGCGCAGCCATACGGTGTCCCGCTTCTTGTTGGGCAGTTCGATGCCGATGACGCTGGAGCCCGGAACCACGGCGACGCGTACGGAGAGCGCGGACATGGAGCGGGCGATGTCGTCGGCGAGCCCGATCACGCGGCTGGTCTTGGTGCCCGGCGCGGGCTCCAGCTCGTAGCGGGTCACGACCGGGCCGGGGCGCACCTTCACGATCTCGCCCTTGACGCCGAAGTCCTGAAGCACGCCTTCCAGCAGGCGCGCGTTCTTCTCCAGGGCGTCCTCGCTGAGCTCGCTGCTGACCACCTCGGGCGGCGGCGCGCGCAGATAGTCGAGCGGCGGGGCGGCATAGTCGTCGGGATTGCCGAGCGCGAGACTGGTCTGCTTGGGCGGCGTCTTGCGCGCCGCGCCGCGCTGCGCCCGATCGCGCTTGGGCGCCGCGGGGATCTCCACCGGATCGGGGTCGGGCTCGTTCTGCCTGCGCTCCACCCGGCTGGCGCCCAGGGTGGGCTCGACCCGCGGGCCCCCGGTCTGGCCGGTCAGTTCCTCGTCCTCTTCGTCCGGCGACTTGGCGAAGGACTCCCTCAGGCGCGCGACGAGGCCGCCGAAGGGAATGCTGGGGACGCGCGGCGCCTTCATGTCCGTCAGGAAGGCCGGAACGCGCAGGCCGGAGGTCTCGTCCTCGGCCTCGTCCTTGGCGGCGCGGCGGGCCTTGGGATCCTCGCGGCGGCGCGGCTCCGCCTTGTCCGTGGAGCGGCGCGGGAAGAACCAAGCCATGCCCTGCCCCAGGCCGCGCCAGTCCCGCTTGGTGAGCGCAAAGCCGTAGACGAGCAAGGCCACGCCCGCGACGAGGCCGAGGCCGCTGAGAATCCAAAGAGACAGGCCGAACTGGCCGCCGAGCGTGCTGACCAGCAGCGCGCCGGAGAAGCCGCCCAGACCGGCGGGGAAGGGCCAGCCGTCAGGCGTCGGCAGGGCTTCCAGGCCCATGGCCAGCAGCAGCAGGGAAACCGGCGAGAGCGCGAGGCGCAGAAGCAGGGCCTCGATCGCCTTGTCGCGCAGCAGGCGGTAGCCCCAGGCCGAGAGGATCAGCGCCAGGCCGCCCGAGGCAAGTCCCAGGCTCTGCAACAGCAGGTCGGCGGCATAGGCGCCCGGCAGGCCCAGGAGATTGGCCACCGGCGCCGCGCTCGCGCTGTTGAGCGAGGGATCGCCGGGATTGTAGCTGAGGCAGGCGACCAGCAAGGCGGGCCCGGCCAGCAGCAGCGCCAGCCCCACGAGCTCCAGCGCGCGCTTCTTCAGGAACAGAACGGCGCTTTCGGGCAGCAGACCGCTGTCGCGCTTGCTGCGTTTGCCGCGTCCCCTGCTTTTTCCGCCGCCGCCTACTCGGCCCATGGTCCCCTCTCTCATCGACATACCGGTCTCCTTACGGTCCCCACCGTCACTCTCGTTTCAGCCTTGGCCGCCTCATGATTCGAGACAGGCCGCGAGGCGTTCCAAGGCCGCCTCGACATAGCTCTGATCATGCACCAGCGCCACCCGGATATAGGGCGCGCCGGGATTGTTTCCGTGATCGTCTTGGGCGCACATGTAGGCGCCGGGCAGGACGCGGATGCCCGCCTCCTCCCAAAGCTTCACCGCCGCCGCTTCGCCGTCGCCGACCTCCAGCCAGAGGAAGAACCCTCCGGCCGGGCGGCTGTAGCCGAAGCGCGAGCCCAGAACGCGGCCCGCGGTCTCGAAGTTGCGCCGGTAGAAGGCGCGGTTGGCCTCGACATGGCTCTCGTCGCCCCAGAGCGCGGCGCCCGCCGCCTGGACCGGGCGCGGCACGCCCGCGCCGCCGAACCTGAGCGCGCCGTCGAAGCGGTCGATCCACTCCGGGTCGCCCGCCATGAAGCCACAGCGCAGTCCCGGCGCGCTGGACCGCTTGGAGAGCGAATGGAAGACCATCACGCTATCGAGCGACCCGCTTTCAGCCGCCAGCGTCAGGGCGCCGGGCGGCGGGTCGTCGAAGTAGAGCTCGGAATAGCACTCGTCGAAAATGGCGAGGAACCCGTGACGCCGCGCCAGCGCGATCGAGCCGGCCACCTGTTCGCGGCTCGCCACCGCCCCTTGCGGGTTGGAGGGCGAACAGAGGATGGCCGCCGCCGTCTGCTCCAGGATCTCGGGCGGCAGGCTCGCGTAGTCCGGAAGAAAGCCCGTCTCAGGCCCCGCGGCCACGAAGACCGGCTCGCCGCCGCCCGCTGCGGTCGCACCGGCGTAGACGTGGAAGAAGGGGCTGGGGATCAAGACCTTCCGCTTGTCCCCCTCGCCGGGGCCGGGGATCAGCGTCGAGATCGCGAAGAAAAGCCCTTCGCGGGTCCCGGGCACTGGCAGCAGGCAGCGCTCGGGATCCAGGAAGCCTCCGGGCAATCCGAAGCGGCGCGTGGCCCAGGCCGCCGCCGCCTTCTGGAATTCCGGCGTGCCGCGCGCGGCGGGGTAGCTGGCCCAGCCGTCGGCGTTCGCGCTCAGGGTCTCCAGCATGAAGGCGGGCGGCGGGTTCTTCGGTTCGCCGACCTGAAGCAGCAAGGGGCCCTCGACGCCGGGGACGCCGTGGTCGCCGGGCTTGCGGTCCTTCAGCAGCCGCTCCAGCCGGATGAAGGGATGGAAGGCCGCCATGACGTCGCGCTTGGCGACCCGGGGCATCGATACGCCAGGGGAAACGCCGGGGGTCACGCCGGGGCTGGATTTTTGCATGAGGGGATCTTGCATAGGGATATCGCCGCCGCCGTCAGCCGCCCTCTCAGGTCCGCCGCTTGCGCGCGGCACCCTGACAGCGGAGTCGGCGGCGGAGCCGGAAGCCCCACCTGCTCCAAGCTTCGTCGTCTTGCTCAAAACGCTCCCCTTCAGCGTTTTCACCCAGCCCGGGACTCGGGCTTGGCATAAAACGAGAACAAGCTTACCGCCGCCCCTTCAAGAGAACAAGCAAGTTCGGCGGGTAAGTCCTTCGCCCTGCTCGACTAGGGCCGCAATATCTTGTGTCAGGGGTCGCGCGCGCCGCAAGCCCTATTTCCCCGGCGGCCAGGTCGCGGAGGGATGGCTTCGGCCTGCGACTCGGGCGCGACTCGAAAGCGACTCGAGTCGCCGATTCGCGAACGGAATACGAACGCAGAGCCTTCGAAAGGACAAAAGAAAAAGCCCGGCAGCGGGTGCTGCCGGGCTCGAGTTAGCGGAGGAACGTCCGCCGGGAAAGCTCGTTGGTTAGTGGTTCATATCCCTTTCTTGTTCTCCTTAGAGGGACTGGGAACCACGACCGAACTCGGGATAGGCCTCCATGCCAAGCTCTGCCTGGTCGAGACCCAATTCCTCTTCCTCTTCGGTGGGGCGCAGGCCCATGACCGCCTTGAGGATCAGCCAGAACACACCCGAGGTGACCACGACGAAGGCGCCGATGGCGACAATGCCGATGATCTGAGTGGCGATGTTGGCGTCGCCGTTGGAGAAGACCACGGCGATGGTGCCCCAGATGCCGGCGAAGAGGTGGACCGGAATGGCGCCGACCACGTCGTCGATCTTGAGCTTGTCGAGAAGCGGAACCGTGAAGACCACGATCACGCCGCCGATGCCACCGACCACGACAGACCACATCAGGCTGGGAGCCAGCGGCTCGGCCGTGATGGCCACCAGGCCGGCGAGGGCGCCGTTCAGCACCATGGTCAGATCCGGCTTCTTGTAGAGGATGGCGGTCAGGATCAGCGCGGCGAGAGCGCCGGCGGCAGCCGCCGTGTTGGTGTTCGCGAAGATGCGCGACACGTCGGAAACGTCACCCAGCGAGCCCATGGCCAGCTGCGAGCCGCCGTTGAAGCCGAACCAGCCGAGCCACAGGATGAAGGTGCCCAGCGTGGCGAGCGTCAGGTTGGAGCCCGGCATCGGGTGAACCTTGCCGTCGGGGCCGTACTTGCCCTTACGCGCACCGAGGATGACGGCGCCCGTCAGCGCGGCCCAGCCGCCCACGGAGTGGACGATGGTGGAGCCCGCGAAGTCGGAGAAGCCCATCTCGCTCAGCCAGCCGCCGCCCCAGGTCCAGGAACCCTGGATCGGGTAGATCAGGCCGGTCAGAACGACGGTGAAGATCAGGAAGGGCCACAGCTTGATGCGCTCGGCCACGGTGCCCGAGACGATCGAGGCGGTCGCGGCGCAGAACACCAGCTGGAAGAAGAAGTCGGACCCGACCGAGGCGTAGGTGATGTCCTCGGCCTCATGCCCCGGCAGGGACGTGATCGAGGTCATGCCCAGGTAGCCCTCGGCGATCCAGCTGCCCGGATACATGAAGCCATACCCGATGAACAGGTACAGAAGGCAGGCGATCGAGTAGAGCGCCATGTTCTTCAGGCTCTGCATGGTGACGTTCTTGGAACGCACCAGACCCGACTCCAGCATGCAGAAGCCAGCGGCCATCCACATGACCAGGAAGCCGGCCATCAGGAACAGAAGGGTGTTGAAGACGTAGGTGGTTTCCTCGGAGACGCCCATGGCGGCGTCCTGAGCCGACGCCGGAGCGACGGCAGCGACGCCGAGCACGCCCGCAAGCGCACCCACCGTCAAAAATTTACCAAGATAGTCGCGAATCATGACTTTATTCCTCCTCAAAGAGCCGAGGTATCGGTCTCGCCCGTGCGGATGCGCACGGCGTGCCCGATATCCAGTACGAAGATCTTTCCGTCGCCGATGCGCCCGGTGTTGGCGGCGGTCTGGATGGTTTCCACGACCTTCTCCGCCATGTCGTCGGCGACAGCGATTTCGATTTTCACCTTGGGCAGGAAATTGATGGCGTACTCTGCGCCACGATAGATTTCGGTTTGCCCCTTTTGCCGGCCGTAGCCCTTCACTTCGCTGACGGTCAGGCCTTCGACGCCGACGCCGGTGAGCGCCTCGCGGACCTCGTCGAGCTTGAAGGGCTTTATGATGGCCATTACCAGTTTCATGGCTGCTTGTTCCCTCGTTGGTTATTCCAAGCGCCGGTCTCACACCGGCCCCCGAGAGAGTGAGGAAGCAAGAGTCGTGCCAAAATCGCTTTCACCAGGATTCATCCATCCGAATCAGGAGTCTAGTCAGACACTTAGCGGATTGGCGCGGCGCGGCCGCTTCAGAGGCCTGCATAAAAAATGACCAAACCGTAAACTGCCTATTTCTTATGCACATTTTTTGTGCACCGCACTCAAAGTCGCCGCCTGCGCCGCCTTGCCCCTGGACAGGAACGGGCCCCTGAACGATCTTTGGGGCATGGCGAAGCGCGGGGACTTGAAGGCGGATGTTCTGATCGTGGGTGGCGGGCTGGTGGGCCTGACCCTGGCCCACGCGCTCGCGGGCGCAGGCGTCACCTGTCTTCTGGTGGACCGCGAGGATCCGGCGACGGCGCAGGGCGCGGCCTTCGACGGGCGCGCCAGCGCGATCGCCGCCGGCACCAAGCAGATGCTCTCCGCGCTGGGGCTTTGGAAGGCCATGGCGCCGGGCGCCGCCCCGATCCTGGACATCCGGGTCTCCGACGCGCGCATCGGCGAGGCCGCCTCCCCGCTTTTCCTGCACTACGACCATAGCGAGGTGGGCGACGTGCCGCTGGGCTACATCGTCGAGAACCGCACGCTCAGGAAGGCCCTTTTCTCCGCGCTGCCGGTCGAGGGGCTGACGCTGCTGGCGCCGCACAGCCTCGCCGGTCCTTTGGAGCGCGGGGCGTACGGCGTCACGGCGGAGCTGGACGACGGGCGCCGGCTCTCGGCCTCGCTGGCCGTCGCCGCGGACGGCCGCGGCTCGCGGCTGCGCGAGGAGGCGGGGATCAAGACCACCCGATGGGACTATCCCCAGGCCGGGATCGTGGCCACCGTGGAGCATGAGCTGGACCACGAGGGCGTGGCCCACGAGAACTTCCTGCCCGCCGGTCCCTTCGCGATGTTGCCGCTGACCGACGACGCCAAGGGCCGCCACCGCTCCTCCATCGTCTGGACCGAAAAGCGCGAGCTGGCCGGGGCCATGATGAAGCTGGACGAGGCGGACTTCTCGGCGGAGATCGAGCGGCGTTTCGGCGACAGTCTCGGCGCGCTCAAGGCGGTCGGGCCCCGCTGGTCCTATCCGCTGTCGCTACTCTTGGCCGAGCGCTACCTGGACCACCGCCTCGTCATCGTGGGCGACGCGGCGCACGGCATCCACCCCATCGCGGGGCAGGGTCTGAACCTGGGTCTGAGGGATGTGGCGGCGCTGGCGGAGATCCTGGTGGACGCTGCGCGCCTGGGTCTCGACCTGGGGGACGCCAACCTGCTGTCCCGCTATCCCCAATGGCGGCGTTTCGATGCGCTGGCGCTGGTCGCGGTGACCGATGCGCTCAACCGCCTCTTCTCCAACGACATCGCGCCGCTGCGGCTCGCCCGGGATCTGGGGCTGGCCGCGGTCGATCGCCTGCCGCCCCTGAAGCGGCTCTTCATGCAGGACGCCATGGGCGTGACGGGCGACCTGCCCCGCCTGATCAGGGGCGAGGCGCTCTAGAACGCCCGGCTAGCGCGGATCGCGCTTCAGCCCGCGCTTCTCGAGCTCCGAGAGGTAGCTGTTCCAAAGCTCTTCGCGGCGCTCCCCCAGTTCATAGAGGTACTTCCAGGAAAAGATGCCGCTGTCGTGCAGGTCGTCGAACTTGATCTTGACGGCGTAGTTGCCGACCGGCTCGATCTCCATGATCCCGACGTGGCGGCGCCCGGCGATGATCTGCTTTTGGCCGGGGCCGTGCCCCTGGACCTCCGCCGAGGGGCTTTCGACCCGAAGCAGTTCGGCGGGCAAGGCGAAAGCCGCGCCGTTGTCGAAGGTGACATGGAGGGTCTTCTCCGCCTTGTTGTAGCGCAGCTCGGTCGGCCAGTGCGCGCTTTCCCAGCTTTCCGCGGTCACGGCGCGCTGTCCTCCGCCTTCAGCTCGCGGGCCTCGTCGGGCAGCATGATCGGGATGCCGTGGCGGATCGGAAAGGCGAGACCGGCCTGACGGCTGATCAGTTCCTGGCGCGCGGAATCGTACTCCAGCGGGCCCTTGGTGACCGGGCAGACCAGAATCTCCAGAAGCTTTGGATCGACCTTCGTCATCGTCGTGCCCTCTCAATCAGCGCGCGTGCCCATCGCTGCCCGCGCCCATCAATGCGTGCGGGTGGAGTAGCCCCCGTCCTCGCCCCCGGCCATCTCCAGGATGCGGATCAGGGTTTCGGCCCGCGCCACGTTGTCCGGCGCCTGCAAGAGCGCCTGCTTTTCAAGACTATCGAAGGGACAGGCCATGGCAAGCGAGGTGATGAGCCGCTCGCCCGGCGCCTCCTCGATGGCTTCCCAATCGGCGGAGATGCTCTTGGCGTCGAAGTAGCGCTGCAGGTTGCTGAGCAGCCGCTTGCGGTCGAAGAAGTCCTCCTCCACCTCCGGCTGCTCCAGATCGGCGCGGTAGTTCGAATAGTCGGGGACGACGCGGCGGAAGCCGGCCTCGATCGGCAGTTCTTCCTTGAGATCGAAGCGGATCAGCCCTTGAAGCGTGATCAGGTAGCGCCCGTCCTCGGTCTCGGTGAAGGAGACGATGCGGCCCGCGCAGCCCAGCGGATAGACCGGGCTGTCGCCCATGCGGATTCCGGCCGCGTCCTCGCGCGGCATGATCATGCCGATCAAACGCTCGTGCTTCAGCGCGTGGTCGATCATGGCCAGATAGCGCGGTTCGAAGATGTTGAGCGGAAGCTGCGCCTTGGGCAGCAGCAACACGCCGCTCAGCGGGAAGATCGGCAGCGCCGCGGGCAGGTCTTCGAACCGCGGGTTCATGGGATGCCGGTCAGGCGTGCTCATGCTGGCGTGCTCATGCTGGGGCGCTCATGTCTGAGGGGCCTTGGTGCATCGCGGACTCCCGGTACGCCAGCTGTTCGCGGTCAGGAGAACAGCAGCGAGGAAAGGCGCTTTCGGGCCTGCACGGTCGCCGGGTCGGTGGGGCCCCAGGCCTCGAAGAACTGCACCAGCTGCTTGCGCCCGGCATCTTCGTTCCAGTCGCGCTTGCGGCGCACGATCTCCAGAAGCTCTTCGGCGGCGGCCTCGCGCTTGCCCTGCGCGTTCAGCGCCAGGGCCAGGTCCATGCGGGCCTGCATGTTGTCGGGGTTGTGGGCGACCTGCTCAAGCAGTTCGGCCAGCTCGCCTTCGTCCTGTTCGGGCTGCTCGGCCAGATCGAGCGCCGCCTTGGCGCCCTGCAGGTCGGCGTGGAGCTGCACGGCCTCGGGCAGGGAGTTGAAGATCTCCTTGGCCGCGGCCAGCTCGCCCATGCCGATGTAGGAACGAATCACGCCGGACAACGCCTTGGTGTTCTCCTGCTCGCTGTCGAGGATGCGCGCGTAGAGCTCGGCGGCCTCTTCGGGCTTGCCCTGGCTCAGCGCCTCGTCGGCCTGGGCCAGAAGCTGGTCGCTGCTCTCGCCTTGCTCACCGCCGCCCGAGGCCTCCAGCAGCTTCTTGATGAAGTCGCGCAGTTGGCCTTCGGGCAGCGCGCCCTGGAAGCCGTCCAGGGGGCGGCCCTGATAGAAGGCATAGACCGTCGGGACCGACTGGACGCGCAACTGCTGGGCGATGCCCTGGTTCTCGTCCACGTTGACCTTCGCCAGCACGACCTTGCCGCCCGCCTCGGTCACGACCTTCTCCAGCGCCGGGGTCAGCTGCTTGCAGGGCCCGCACCAGGGCGCCCAGAAATCCACGATGACCGGGCGTTCCATGGAGGCCTGCACGACCTCGGCCATGAAATCCGCCTCTGAGATGTCCTTGATGACATCGCCCGCGGCCGCGCCGTTCGCTGCCCCCTGCGGGGCGCCGATGATCTCTTCCATGGCTCTCGTTCCTCGTTCCTTGGGTCCGGCCGCCTTGCCGGTCTCCTGTGATTTCCGTCGGCGGCCCTATTGTCTTGTCTTCACGCCCTTACATGGCGGTTGCGGGCGCGTGAAGCAAGGCTTGGGCACCGCGCCCGGAAGACCGCTTCCCGCCTCGCTTCGCGCGCTAACCTTCCGCGCTCTCCATCTCGAGAAGCTGCGGCGCGTGGTCCTGGGCCTCCAGAAAGCGCAGCAGGTCGCCGGGCGAAAGCGCGGTGGTCTGGTGGTTTACCAGAGGATGCGCGTTCACCACGGGGTGGTCCAGCACGCCCTTGTCCAGCACCATCGTGACCTTGCCGCCCTTGTCGTTGACCACGGCCAAGGGCGTCACCGCGCCGGGCCGCACGCCCAGATAGCTCATCAGGCGCTCCGCGCTGCCGAAGGAAAAGCGCCCGGCGCCCAGGGCCTCGCCCAGCTGCTTCAGGTCGACCTCCCGGTCCTCCAGGCAGGTGACCAGCCACATGGCGCCCTTCTTGTTGCGCAGGAAGAGGTTCTTGATGTGCGCGCCCGCCAGCTCGCCGCGCAGCGCCTTGGCCTCCTCCACCGTGAAGACCGGGGCATGCTCAACCGTCTTCGCCTCGATCCCCATCCCGGCCAACTTGGCCAGCAGCTCGTCGGGCTCGCAGGGCTGGCTGCCGTCGGCCAGGCTCTCTCCGTCAAAGACTTTTCCGCTCATGATCCGCCGCCTCGCGTCGCGTCTCGGGTCCCGGACCGGGACCCTGATTCTTTCAGGGCAGCCGCTTTATGGCAAAGATCGCCGCAAGGGTCGAGCGCAGAGGCCCAGCGCGAGGCGAATCTCCACAAAATCCCCCTTGCAATCTCTTCCCAAAGCGTCTATCTCCCGTCTCCGCAATCAGGAGCGCGGGCGTAGCTCAGGGGTAGAGCACAACCTTGCCAAGGTTGGGGTCGTGAGTTCAAATCTCATCGCCCGCTCCAATTTTCCCACATTCAGTTTCTTGCAGGAATCCGGGAGTTTTTCTTGGGTTTCGCGGCGCGTGGGCGCTTTGTTGCGTTGCAGCACAAACCCCTGTCACGGCCTTATCACGCCTTTTCAGTGGTTTGCAGGGTATTTTTATGCCATCCTCAGATTGTCTGAAGACTTTAAAGAACTATCTGGTCGAGGGTCTTCGGCATAAAAATGCGCAGGGAAACCAAACATGACCTATTGCGAGCTTCTACTGACGGCTGGGCTTTTGCAGGCTGGCGCCTGCGATGCTGGCCAAGCGCCGGTCGAGCTTCAGGCAATCCCGGTCGAGCCCGCCGTTCAGGGCGAGCTTTCCGAGGACACGGGCTGGACCAAGGAGGCTTCCTCCGAACTGGTCACGCTGCCGAGTGGACGCCGGACGGGCTTCACGCTCTACGACGTCGCGCGCAACGTGACCTGGCGGAATGCCGCCTTCGACTCCATGGTCGCCAACGACTGACCAGCGACCGTTTGGCCTTACGATAGCCGCGCGGATTTCGCTATCCGCGCCTGGACAGACCTAGGTCGGGTCGTGGCCGGATCGTTTCCTGGTCCCTGGCGCAGAGTTTCGCGCCAGCGACTTCCGGCGTCGCTCCGGCGCGCGGCCTGCGCTGCTTTATAAGATAGCGTTCGGCCTCCTGCGCTGATCTGTGAGGCCCACTCTCATGACTCTGATCGACTGGCACGCCGACCGCGAGGGCGCGAGCGCCCCCGGCAGTTTCGACCGCGATCCCGCTCCCGGTGAGATCGACATCAAGGCGGTGCGCGCCTATCGACTTCAGCGCCTGCGCACCCAGATGGCCGAGCGCGGCATCGCCGCCTGCATCCTTTCCGATCCGGTCAGCATCCGCTACGCCACCGATACGCGGAACATGCAGATCTTCTCCAGCCGCAACCAGCCGGCCCGTTACCTGATCGTCACCGCCGGCGACACGGTGCTCTACGAGTTCACCGGCTGCGAGCATCTGGCCGAAGGCTACGAGACGGTGAGCGAGGTGCGCCCCTCCATGACCGCCTCCTTCGTGGCGGCGGGCGAGGAGATCGCCGAGCGCGAGAGGCGCTGGGCGGCGAAGACCGCTTCCGAACTGCGTGAGTTGATCGGCAAGGAGAGAGTGGTGGGCGTCGAGCGCCTCAACGCCGGCGCAACCGCCGGGTTGGCGGCAGAGGGCTTCACGCTGGTCGACGCCCACGCGCCGCTGGAGCGCGCCCGCGCCATCAAGTCGCCCGAGGAGGTGAAGTGCGTCGTCGCCTCCCTGCGCGCGACCGAGCGGGGCGTCGCCAAGCTGCGCGCCGCGATCCGCCCCGGCATTACGGAGAACGAGCTCTGGTCGACCCTCTTCGGCCATGTCATCGCCGAGGGCGGCGACTACTGCGAGACCCGGCTTTTGAATTCCGGCCCGCGCACCAATCCCTGGTTCCAGGAATGCGGGCCGCGGGTGATCGGGGCGAACGAGCTGATCTGCCTCGATACCGACGTGGTGGGCTGCTACGGCTACTACTCCGACTTCTCGCGCACCTTCCACAGCGGACCGGACAAGCCGGGCGAGCGGCAGCGCGCGCTCTACAGGGCCGCCTACGAACAGGTGCACCACAACATGGGCCTGTTGCAGCCCGGCGTGACCTTCAAGGAGTATTCCGAGAGGGCCTGGGACCTGCCCGAGAAGTATCTGGCGCACCGCTACTACCTCTCGGCGCACGGCTGCGGCATGACCGGTGAATACCCCTATCTCTACCACCGCGCGGACTACGCCGACGCCGGTTATGACGGCGTGGTGGAGCCGGGCATGACGCTCTGCGTGGAGGCCTTCATCGGCGAGGAGCAGGGCGGGGAAGGCGTGAAGCTGGAACAGCAGATCCTGATCACCGAGACCGGCCAGGAACTGCTTTCGCGCTTTCCTTTCGAAGAGGCCTTGCTGGCCTAGAGCCGGTCCATCCGGTCGGCCGCCGCCGCATAGCCGCCCGCGCTGCCGTCCATGAAGTGGAAATGCCGGTTGGAGGAGACCGAGGGCACGATGCAGGTCATGAGGGCTGAGTCCTGCTCGAAGAGTCCATAGCGCAGCAGCCCGGCGGCCCGCGCCTTTTCCAAGCGTTCGCTCAGCGCGCGGCTGGTCTCCCGGCTGCAGTCCACGGTCATCTTCAGGCCGTCGTCGAACTTCCGGTAATCCGAGTTCAGCATCACGTAGCGGCGGTAGGTGTTGGGGTCGAACCCGCCAAAGCGCCAGCCGGTCTTGAAGAGAATCCAGCCGAGCGCGCTTTCCGCCAGAATGCTGAGCCTGGACGCCAGCCAGCCGCCCGCGGCCGCCGCCGCCTCATAGCCCAGACCGCTGGGCGGCCAGTGGAAGCGGGCCCCCTCGCGCGGCACCGGGTGCCCCTCCTCCGGCGCCTCCTGCGCCAGGGACAGGACGGCTTTCAGTTCCTCGCGGAAGGCGGCCATGTCGGCGCCCTCGCTGGGCGCCACGATCAGCGACAGGATCACGCCCGCCCGGCTTTCCGAGGGCTCCCAACGGCAGGACAGTCCGGTCAGGTCGGGTCGCAGTTTCTCGGTCGGGACCGGCAGCAGGAACTCCCCCGCCTTCATGCGCTTTTCCGCCCAGTCGAGGCCGCCGCCCGCGAACATGGCGTAGTCGACGGCGTCGGACTCCGCGAAGCGCGCCACCTGGACGTTGCGCCCGGCCGCCCGCGCCTCGGCCACCGTGACCACCGCCACGCGCAGGCCGAGGCCCAGGTCGTCGCGGACCCAGCAGGCCGTCTCGATCAGCGCGCGCTCCAAGGTTTCCCGAAGCTCACCGGGCAGCGCCACCGCCGCCCCGTCGCCGCCGAACACGAAGGGATAGTCCGAGCCCTCCAGCGCGTTCATGACGGCGGAGATCACGGCGGCGCCGGCCATGTTGACGGCCTTGTAGCGGCCCTCTGCGATGGCGTCGCGCGAGGCCACCACGTCGCTCAGCCCCAGCACCCAGTCGTCGGGCAGGTCGGTGAAGCTCTCCGGCGTCAACACGGCGGAGAAGTCGCCGATGCGGGGCAGGTCGGAATATTTGAAGGAAGCGCCCTCGGCGCTCATGGCGGTCCGCCTTTCAGTAATCCGGCTGATGTCGTCCGATAGATACGCAGCCGCCGGCCAGGGAGATGATGCCCCATCCTGAACTTATTGTGATATCGCTATGACAAGAATTTCGTAAACCGTTGAAACAGGGCGGGATATTCCTGTGACCCGGCGGCGGGGCTTTAACCGCCGCCCGGCGATCCATACCTCCTTGAACGCGGACGGCGGGCGCAGCGCCAAGAGGCCTGCACCTTCGAGCGTCCAAGCGATTGAAGAGCAGGAGGAACTGGATCATGACGACCCTGAAGAAACCCCTTCTCGCCCTGATTTTCTGTATTCCCCTCGCCGCCTGCGGCTCCTCCTGGGAGGATCGCGCGCTGAGCGGCGGCGGCATCGGCGCGGGCGCTGGAGCCATCGGCGCGGCTGCGACCGGCGGCAGCGTCCTGGGCGGCGCGGTCCTGGGCGGCGCAGCCGGTGCGGCTATCGGCGGCCTGACCGACGAGGACGATATCGACCTGGACAACTGACCGGCCCTTGAACCAAGGTCTCTTGATCCCGAGGACCCATCCTGACCGCGCAAGGAGAAGAATCATGCGAAAATCCATTCTAACCTCAGCCCTTCCGCTGGCCCTCGTGCTTGCGCTCGCCCCGATGATGGCGGGCTGCGAGGAGGAGAAGGGCACCTTCGAGCAGATGGGCGAGTCCGCGGACGAGGCCATGGAGAAGGCCGCCGACGACATGGAAGAGGCCGCCGACAAGATCGAGGAGAAGGTGGACGAGAACACCAACTGACCCTCGTACGCGCGGAGGAACCCCCCGCGAGCGCTGCCAGCACGATCCTTCGAGAAGCGGCGTCCCGCAAGAGTGGGACGCCGTTTTCTTTTGGATCCGGGCCCCCCGCGCCCGCCGCCAGCTTTCGCTTGAAACCGGCGCAGGGCGTTTACTACATACCTGATTCGTAGAAATCTCCAAGACAGAGCAGCCCGCCCATGGAGCTTCAAAGCGTTCAGCGAATCAGGAAGCGCGTCCTCGCGGGCGGTCTGCTGATCTATTTCGGTCTCGCCGCCGTCTCCCATTCCTCGGCGCTGCTGCCCGCCGATTTGCATGAGGTGCTTGAGGGCTTCGGCCTCTTCTGCATGGCCGTGGCCGTGCTGGGCCGGGGCTGGAGCGCGCTTTACATCGGCGGACGGAAGAAGACCACCCTGGTGCGCAGCGGCCCCTATTCGATCATGCGCAACCCGCTTTACTCCTTCACCTTCATCGGGGTCTTCGGTGCGGGCCTGGAGTTCGGCGGTATGACCCTGGCCGTCTTCGGACTCGTCCTTTCCTGGCTGGTTTTCTGGCTCGTCGTCCAGCAGGAGGAGCGCTTCCTTCTGGAGAGTTACGGCGCGAGTTACCGGCGCTACCTGGAGGAGGTGCCCCGTTTCCTGCCGCGCTTCTCCGAATGGCAGGACGAGGCGAAACTGGAGGTGCGCCCCGCGCTCGTCGTGCGCACGGTGCTGGAGGCTTCCCTGCTGCTGCTCGCCTGGCCGCTGTTCGAACTGGTCGAGTGGCTGCAGGGCGATGGATTGCTGCCTGTGCTCTTCTCTCTGTACTGATCCGGCCTTTTCAGCGTTCTCTTGAAAACCCTTGGAGCCGCAAGACGGATCGGGTACCTCTCTAGCGCCCCGGCGCGCCCGGTGAAGACCGGGCTTCAGGGGCGAGGGCGAGGGCGCAGTGGCTGAGACAAGTGGCTGACAACAAGAGCGACATCGACTGGTCCGCCGGGATCCGTTTTTCCGGCGTCACAGCCGAGCGCGGCGGGCGCGCGGTGCTGCGGGATATCTCCCTTCACCTTAAGGAACGCCGCATCGGCCTGATCGGCGTCAACGGGTCGGGCAAGTCGAGCCTGGTGCGTCTTCTGAACGGCCTGCTGGAGCCCAGGCAAGGCAGCCTCGAACTCTTCGGACGCGCCATCGGCGAGCGGGGCTTCCGCCCGGCGCGCCACGTCGGCTTCATCTTCCAGAACCCCGATCACCAGCTTCTCTTCCCCACGGTGGAGGAGGAACTGGCCTTCGGGCTCGATCAACTGGGCGTCCCCAAGAAGGAGGCGTCGGAGCGCGCGCTGGCCCTGCTCGCCGGGCAGGGGTTGGAGCCCCTGGCGGGCCGCGCCGTCCACGAACTCTCCGAAGGCCAGAAGCAGCTGGTCTGCATCCTGGCGGTGCTGATCATGGAGCCGGCCCTGCTGGTCCTGGACGAGCCCTTCACCAGCCTCGATCTGCCGACGCGCCGGCGCATCATGGAGTTCCTGGAGGGCCGTCCGGAAATGCAGATCATGATCAGCCACGACCTCGAAGGCTTCGAGGGCTTCGAGCGGATCCTCTGGCTGGAAGAGGGGCGGGTCGCCGGCGACGGGCCGCCAGGCGAGCTGCTGCCCGCCTACCGCGCGGCCATGGCGGAGCGGAAGGTGGCGCTGTGATCAGCCTCTACATCTCCGAGCGGACCTGGCTGCACCGCATCCCGGCGGGCGCCAAGCTGCTGCTGCTGGTCGCGGTCACGCTGCTGGTGACCGCGCTGGAGGATCTGGCGGCTCTCGCGCTGGCGGCGGCCCTGGTGGGGCTGACCTACGCCAGCCTGCCCGCCGCCTGGCTTTCCGCCTGGCGGCTGCTGCGCTCGCTTGGCCTCATGCTGGCGATCATCTTCGGCATCTATCTCTGGAGCGGACAGGCGGAGGAGGGCGCGGCCGTCATGCTCCACATCCTCTGCGTGGTGATGCTGGCCAACCTGGTGACGCTCACCACGCCGGTCGACGCCATGACCCGGACCCTGATCCCGCTTTTCCGCCCGCTGGCGGTCTTCGGCGTCTCGCCCCGGCGCATGGCGCTGGTGATCGCGCTTGCCATCCGCTTCGTGCCCTTGCTATTCGAGCAGCTCGCCGAGTTGACCGAGGCTTGGCGCGCCCGCTCACCCAAGCGCCCGCTCTGGCGCATCATGGCGCCCTTCGCCGCGCGCACCCTGGGCACCGCAGACCGCGTCGCCGAAGCGCTTGCCGCGCGCGGCGGCTCCGAGGGCTTCGCCCAAGCCCGAGATACAAAAGGAACCGAGGCATGACCGACCGCGCTCTCGTCCAGATCGCCCTCTTCGCCGCCCTGATCGCCGCCTTGGGGCTGGTCCCCGGCGTCGCCGTGCCGGGGCTGGGGGGCACGCCCATCATCCTTCAGAACCTGGGCATCATGCTGGCCGGCGTTCTGCTGGGCTGGAAGCGCGGCGCGCTGGCCGTGATGCTCTTCCTGTTCCTGGTGGCCATCGGCCTGCCGCTGCTTTCCGGCGGCAAGGGCGGCCTCGGCGTCTTCGCCGGGCCCACGGTCGGCTTCCTGCTGGGCTGGATCCCCGCCGCCGCTGTCACCGGCCTGATCATGGAGCGCTTCACCAAGACGGCGGTCTTCTGGTCGGCGCTGCTCGGCTGTCTGGTCGGCAACGTGCTGCTGCTCTACGCCATCGGCATTCCGGGCGTGGCGATCGTCGCCGACATCCCGCTTGGGACCGCCTTCGCCAGCGCCTGGGTTTTCATCCCGGGCGACATCGCCAAGTCGGTCATCGCCGGCCTCATCGCCCAAACCCTCTGGCGCGCCCGCCCCGCGAGCGTCCCAAGCTTCGAGAGAAGGCGGGGGGCTTAAGCCATCATCAGCGTTTCCAGCTTCGTCCGGGCCTTGTCGCTCAAGGGGGCGGACTTGCGGGTTTGCTGGTCGATCTGGACGATGATTGTCTCGGCGTGAGCGACGACTTCGCCGTCCTGGAAGATCGCCTGTTCCAGGTTGACCGAGCTGGTGCCGAGGCGCTTCACGCCTGAGCAGATTTCGACCTCGCCCGGCCAGCGTATCTCACTCAGGAAGTCCAGCGTGCAGCGGGCGATGACGAACTCGCAGCCCTCCCGAATGACATCGGGGTCGCGGTAGAAGATCTCGACACGGCCCGTCTCCAGGAAGGTCGAGAAGACCGCGTTGTTGACGTGACCCTGCCGGTCCGTGTCGTTGTAGCGCAGCTTGTCGTGGGTCCGGGACGGGAAGGCGTCGGGAGAGGGGCGTTCGCTCATGCGTCTTCGTCTCCAAATTCCTTGCGCAGGGCCGCGTCCTGTTGGCCGAGCGCAGGCACGGGCCCGAAAGCCTCTTTTTCTCCCACGACCTTTGCGGCGGGCGCCAGCAGGCGCACGGGTCCTTCGGGCGTCTCCACCTCCACATAGCGGTTCTGCGGGTGCGCCACCAGATCGTCCAGCGTGGAGAGGCGGCCATAGGCGATGCCCGCCGCCTCCAGCCGTTCGATGTTGGCTTCCCGGTCGCGCTCCTGGAAGCAGGCGGCGACGAGGGCATCGGTCTCCTCGCGGTTCGCTACGCGCGCCGAGTTGTCGCAAAAGCGCGGGTCCTTGGGCAGGTCCGGGCGCTCCAGCACCTGTTCGCAGAGCTTCACGAACTCCCGCTCGTTCTGGATCGAGATCAAGATCTCCTTGCCGTCGTTGCAGGGATAGGCGCCGTAGGGCGCGATGGTCGGATGCTTCAGGCCGACCCGCTTGGGTTTGTGCCCGCCATAGGCGTACTGGAGGTAGGGCACGTTCATCCAGTCGGCCATGGCGTGATAGAGGGAG
Source organism: Limibacillus sp. (assembly GCA_037379885.1). Classification (NCBI taxonomy): domain Bacteria; kingdom Pseudomonadati; phylum Pseudomonadota; class Alphaproteobacteria; order Rhodospirillales; family Rhodovibrionaceae; genus Limibacillus; species Limibacillus sp. The sequence goes on along the minus strand of JARRJC010000002.1, from coordinate 139,322 downwards.
ACCATGATGGCGCGGCCTTCGCCGGTCCGCTCGCGGGCGTAGAGGGCTTGCAGGATCGCCTGATGGGCGGACATGCCGGCGGCGATGTCGCAGACGGAGACGCCGACCCGCGCCGGTCCCTCGGGCGTGCCGTTGACGCTGGCGAGGCCCGATTCCGCCTGAACCAGCAGGTCGTAGGCCTTCTGGTCGCGGTAGGGACCCTCCTCCCCGTAGCCCGAGATCGAGCAGACGATCAGACGCGGGTGCTGCTTCCTCAAGTCCTCCACGGGGAAGCCGAGGCGGGCGAGCGCGCCCGGCGCCAGGTTCTGGATGAAGACGTCGGCCTTGGCCAGCATGCGCTCGAACAGCGCCTTGTCCTCCGGCTGCTTCAGGTCGAGGCGGAGCGACTCCTTGCCCCGGTTGAGCCAGACGAAATAGGCGCTGTTGCCGTTCACCAGCCGGTCGTAGCCGCGCGCGAAATCGCCCTCGGCGCGCTCGATCTTCACCACGCGGGCCCCGGCGTCGGCCAAGCGGCCCGAAGCGTAGGGCGCGGCCACGGCCTGCTCCAGGGCGACCACGAAAAGGCCTTCCAGGTCCTTCACTTTAATCTCCAAACGGCTGGCCGGTTGTTCCGCATCGGTTATCATGCGCTCCTGTAGGGCGCCAGCCTAAAGGGGCGGGCGGCGGATTCAAGAGAACGGGGCGCTTTAGAAAATGCGGCTTAAGGACAAGGTGGCGATCGTGACCGGGGCGGCTTCCGGCTTCGGGCGGGAGATCGGGCGGAGCTTCGCGCGCGAGGGCGCGAAGGTCGCGCTTCTGGACATCAACGAGGACGGGGCCAAGGCCCTGGCGGCAGAGATAGGCGATGCGGCCATCGCTTGCCGCTGCGACGTCACCTCTCGCGCGGAGATCGACGCTGCGGTGGCGGCCACGAAGGAGGCCTTCGGCGGTATCGACGTGATCGTCAACAACGCGGGCTACAGCCACAGGAACCAGCCTCTGCTGGAGGTCGATGAGGCGACCTTCGACAAGGTCTACGACGTCAACGTCAAGTCGATCTATCACATGACCCAGGCGACCCTGCCGCTGCTGCGCGAGCAGGGCCGAGGCGGCGTCATCATCAACATCGGCTCCACCGCCGGCATCCGACCGAGGCCGGGGCTCACCTGGTACAACGCCTCCAAGGCGGCGGTGAACCTGTTGAGCAAGTCCATGGCGGTGGAGCTGGCGCCCGACAAGGTGCGGGTCTGCGCCATCGCGCCGGTCATTGGCAACACCGCCTTGCTGGAGACCTTCATGGGGGTCCCTGACACGCCGGAAAACCGCGCTAGGTTCATAAGCACGATCCCGCTGGGCCGCATGAGCGAGCCCGAGGACATCGCGAACGCGGCGCTCTACCTCGCCTCCGACGAGGCCTCCCTGGTCTCGGGCGTGGTGCTGGAGGTCGACGGCGCGCGCTGCGTCTGACGCCGCGCAAGTTCTATACGAGACGAAAAAGGAGACCTCTTCATGCCGATCAACGAAACGCTGCAGGCCGTGACCGAGCGGATTCGTGAGCGATCGGAGGCCAGCCGTGGCGACTACCTGGAACGCCTGGAGCGCGCGGCGGGCGAGGGTCCGCACCGCTCCAGCCTGTCCTGCAGCAACCTTGCCCACGGCTTCGCCGCCTGCGGGCCGGACGACAAGGAGGCGCTGAAGACAGGGTCCGAGGCGAACATCGCCATCGTGACCGCCTACAACGACATGCTCTCCGCCCATCAGCCCTTCGAGGACTATCCCCAGCAGATCAAGGCGGCGGCGCGCGAGGCCGGGGCGGTGGCCCAGGTCGCGGGCGGCGTGCCCGCCATGTGCGACGGCGTCACCCAGGGCCAGGACGGCATGCAGCTCTCCCTCTTCAGCCGCGAAGTGATCGCCCTGGCGACCGGCGTGGCGCTTTCCCACAACATGTTCGACGCGGCGCTCTATCTGGGGGTCTGCGACAAGATCGTGCCGGGCTTGATGATCGGCGCGCTTTCCTTCGGCCACCTGCCCGCGGTCTTCGTGCCGGCGGGCCCCAAACCAGCGGCCTGCCCAACGGCGAGAAAGCCCGGATCCGCCAGCTTTACGCCGAAGGCAAGGTCGGGCGCGATGAACTGCTGGAGGCCGAGAGCCAGTCCTACCACGGGCCCGGCACCTGCACCTTCTACGGCACCGCCAACTCCAACCAGATGCTGATGGAGATCATGGGGCTGCACCTGCCGGGCGCCACCTTCGTCAATCCCGGCACGCCGCTGCGTCACGCGCTGACGGCGGCGGCGACCAAGCGCGCCGCCGAGATCACCGCCCAGGGCAACGACTTCCGCCCCATCGGGCGTCTGATGGACGAACGCGCGGTGGTCAACGGCCTGGTCGGGCTGCTGGCGACCGGCGGCTCCACCAACCACACGCTGCATCTGGTGGCCATGGCCGGGGCGGCGGGCCACAAGCTGACCTGGGACGACTTCGCCGAGCTGTCGGAGGTGGTGCCGCTCCTGGCGCGCATCTATCCCAACGGCCTGGCCGACGTGAACCACTTCCATGTGGCGGGCGGCATGGCCTATCTGATCCGCGAGCTTCTGGGCGCCGGGCTGCTGCACGGCGACGTCAGCACGGTCAACGGTGAGGGCCTGGAGGCCTACACCCGCGAGCCGGGCTTGGACGAAGGCCGGCTTATCTGGCGCGACGGCCCGGAAAAGAGCCTGGATGAGGATATCCTCCGCCCCTATGCCCGGCCCTTCTCGCCGGACGGCGGACTGAAGATGCTGAACGGCAACCTGGGCCGTGCGGTCATCAAGACCTCCGCCGTCAAGCCCGAGCACCGGGTGATCGAAGCGCCCGCGCGCATCTTCTTCGACCAGAACGACATGGCCGCCGCCTTCAAGGCGGGCGAGCTGCACCGCGACCATGTCGCCGTGGTGCTGTTCCAGGGACCCAAGGCCAACGGCATGCCCGAACTCCACAAGCTGACCCCCAACCTCGGGGTCTTGCAGGACCGGGGCTACAAGGTGGCGCTGGTGACCGACGGGCGCATGTCGGGCGCCTCGGGCAAGATCCCGGCGGCGATCCACGTGACGCCGGAGGCCGAGGCCGGCGGCCCGCTCGCCAAGCTGCGTGACGGCGACATCGTGCGTCTGGACGCCGAGGCGGGAACCCTGGAAGCCAAGGTCCCGGCGGAGGAATGGGAGCGGCGCGAGCTGCTCACCCATGCGCTGGGCGATCAGCACGTGGGCATGGGCCGCGACCTCTTCTCGGTCTTCCGGGCGCGGGTTTCCGGCGCGGCCGAGGGCGCCACGGTTTTCGACTTCTTCGATCCGCAACGTCCGTGACCGGGAGAGAGCCCTTGAGCGACAGCATCTGGCGGCAGTTGAGCGAAGAGTGGCGGGCGCTCGGCGGCACGCACCTGCGCGACCTCTTCGATCAGGACCCGGGACGTTTCGAGAGCTTCTCGCGCTCCCTGGACGGCCTGCTGGTGGACTTCTCCAAGGAAAAGCTTTCCCTGAAGGGCCTGGCGCTGCTCTTCGACCTGGCGCGGGCGCGGGGTCTGGAGGCGCGCCGCGATGCGCTCTTCGCCGGAGAGCCTGTGAACGAAACCGAGGGGCGGGCCGCCCTGCACATGGCGCTGCGCGATCCCGAGGGCGACTGGCGCGCCAAGGGCGAGCCGGTCAGTGCTGAGGTGCGCGAGACGCTGGAGCGGTTCCTGGCCTTCGCCGAGGCGCTGCGTTCCGGCGAAGCGGCGGCCTCGGACGGCGGCGCCTTCAGCGACGTCATATCCATCGGCATCGGTGGTTCCGACCTGGGGCCGGTCATGGCGACCAGGGCGCTCTCGCCCTATCACGACGGGCCGCGCGTCCACTATGTCTCCAACGTGGACGGGGCGCATCTGGCCGACACGCTGGCGGGCCTGGAGCCCGCGCGCACGCTGGTCATCGTGCAGTCGAAGACCTTCACCACGATCGAGACCATGACCAACGCCCGCTCCGCCGTCGCCTGGCTGTCCGAGGCGCTGGGCGAGGCGGCGGCGAAGCGCCATCTGGCCGCCGTCTCCACCAACCTGGAGGCGACCGCCGCCTTCGGCGTGTCGGAGGAGCGGGTCTTCGGGTTCTGGGACTGGGTCGGCGGGCGCTATTCGCTTTGGAGCGCCATCGGCCTGCCGCTCGCCATCGCTATCGGCGCCGCCAACTTCCGGGAGCTTCTGGCGGGCGCGCGCGCATTGGACCGGCATTTCCGGGAGGCCCCGCTACAGGAGAACATCCCCATGATCCTGGGGCTGATCGGGGTCTGGCGGCGCAACGTGATGGACTGCCGCTCGGTTGCGGTGATCCCCTATGACGAGCGGTTGGGCCGCTTTCCCGCCTATCTCCAGCAGCTCGTCATGGAATCGAACGGCAAGCGCGTCGGGCTTTCCGGCGAAGAACTGCCGCGCGCCAGCGGCCCCTTGGTCTGGGGCGAGCCGGGCACCAACGCCCAGCATTCCTTCTTCCAGTTGCTGCACCAGGGCAGCGACGTGATCCCGGTCGATTTCTTGCTCGCCGCGAACCCGACCGCGGCGGCGGAGTCCCACCACGCGATCCTGGCCGCGAACTGTTTCGCCCAGGCCAAGGCGCTCGCCTTCGGTCTCAACGAGCAGGAGGTGCGCGCCCAGATGACGGAACAGGGCGCCGAGCCGCGCGAGATCGACCGGCTGGCCCCGCACCGGACCTTTCCGGGCGACCGCCCCTCCACGACCCTGCTCTATCCCAAGCTCGACCCGAAACAGCTCGGTCTGCTGATCGCGCTCTACGAACAGAAGACCTTTGTCGAAGCGGCGCTCTGGAACATCAATCCTTTCGACCAATGGGGCGTCGAGCTGGGCAAGGCTCAGGCGTCGAGCCTCACGCCGCGAGTCGAGGGAGCCGAGGGCGAGGCCCAGGACGGCTCCACCGAAGGGCTCCTGTCGCGCTATCACGCGCTCAGAGAGGAGGGGGCTTGATGGAGACCCGCGCGCTCTGCGAACTGGCCCCGGTCATCCCGGTGATCGTGCTGGATGCGCTGGCCCAGGCCGTGCCCGCGGGCCGCGCCCTGGTTGCGGGCGGTCTGCCGGTGCTGGAGGTGACTCTGCGCACGCCGGTTGCCCTGGACTGCATCCGCGCCCTCGCCGCCGAGGTCGAGGGCGCGCAGGTCGGGGCGGGCAGCGTCAACACGCCGGAGCTTTTGAAGAAAGCAAAGGCGGCGGGCGCCACCTTCTGCGTTTCGCCGGGCGCCACGCCCGCGCTGTTGGACGCGGCGCGCGACGAAGCCATGCCGCTTCTGCCCGGCGCGGCCACGCCCTCGGAGGTGATGCGGCTCCTGGAAGCGGGCTTTGAGACCATGAAGTTCTTTCCCGCCGAACAGGCCGGCGGCGCGGCCTATCTGAAGGCGCTCGCCGGGCCTTTGCCGCAGGCGCGCTTCTGCCCGACCGGCGGGATCACGCCGGAAAAGGCGCGCGATTACCTGGCGCTGCCTTCGGTTCCCTGCGTCGGCGGTTCCTGGGTGCTGCCCAAGGAGGCCCTGGCCTCGGGGGACTGGGCGCGGATCGAAAGCTTGGCGGCGGCCTGCCGCGACCTTCGGGGTTAGTCGTCGGCGACCTGCAGCTTGCCGCCCACCCCGTGCTTATCAATGAGGCTCGCGACCAGTCCGGAGGCCTTCGCCTCGGCCACGAAGTCCTTCAAAAAGGCGAGCCCGGCCTTGCTGGCCGGTTTGGTGCCGATCGCCTGCTGGACGGTCGAGTAGCGGCCGGGCAGGACCCTCAGGCCCTCTTGCTTCTCCGCGATTTCGGTCAGGGCCGAGCGCAGGCCCGCCAGCGCATCCATCTTCTGGTCCTCGAAGATCTCATAGGCGCCGGTCATGCGGTGGCCCCTGTGCAGGGTCGCCCGCTCCAGCGTGCGGGTCAGATAGAGCTCGTAGGCGCTGCGCGCCGAGGTGGCGATCTGAACGCCCTCGCGGTCCAGTTCCTCCACCTTCTGAAAGTCCGATCCTTCGCGAACCAGATAGGTGGCCTCTATCTCCACGTAGGCGGGGGTGAAGGCGATGGTCTCCGCGCGCTGTGGCTCGTCGGCGATCAGGGCTATGTCCCAGGCGTCTTGCGCCAGGGCATCGGCCACCTCGCCGGGCGAGGGGAAGGGCGCGAAGGCCAGCTCCACGCCCAGGGCATCGGCGATGGCCCTTGCCATGTCCGGCGCGACGCCCGCGGGGTCGCCCGCTTGTGTGCGGCCGGTCACCAGCAGGGCGTTACCGAGATTGATGCCGGCGCGAAGAACGCCCGAAGGCGCCAGCTCCTGTCGGGCGTCGTTGTTCTTGTCGGGGCTCATGGACGGCCTGCTTTCCGTTGGGGGGTGGAGCGGGCCGGTATCTTTGCCGTTCCGCTGCCTTGCGGCAAGCCGTCGGGATGAGCGACGCCCCGGTTTCGAGGATCAGGTTTGCTAAATTTTAAGCATTTAAGTGGTAATTTTTTATCGAGTTCCGCAATCGCCAGAGAGAACAAGCGACCACGACCAAGGGGACGACCAAGGGGAAGGGAAGCGAAAAGATGATCTTTCGCGACAAGAAGCAAGGCTACCGCGAGGATGCGTCGCGCGCTGGGCAAATCCTGCGCCGTCTCGACCGGAGCGCCGGAGAAGAGGTGGCGCCCTTGAGCTGTGCTCAGGCGGGGGATGGTGGAGAAGCCATACGGGTCGTGGTGGTCGATGACGATCGGGATTTCGTGGAGCGTCTCGTGCAGTTTCTGACCAAGAACGGTTACGAGGCCCGCGGTTTCGCGGAGGCGCAGGAAGCGAGTCAGTTCTTGCACCGCCACCGCGAGGTCGAACTGGTCGTGACCGATATCATGCTGCCGGGCATCAGCGGTCTCGACCTGCTGGGCGGGCTGCGCGCGGCCCGGCGATCCATCGGCATGGTCGTCATGTCGGGCTTCCCCGACGGCATCGAAGAAGCAAAGGTTGCCAATCTCGGGGCGACCTTCCTGCAAAAGCCCTTCCGGCTCGCGAGCTTCCTGTCCGCGGTCGAAGGCGAACTGCAGACCTGATATCCCTTCCGTCCCTCTTTTCTGATAAGGTCCCTCTTAATGGAGGGAACTTCTAAGCGAGAGGGAGACTTTCAAGAGATGGCAACGGGACATTTATCCGATCTGGTGCGCCAGGGCTGGGAAGCCCTGGCCGCCGGAGAGTTTGACCGCTTGGCGGCTATGTACGCCGAGAACATGATCTTCGTGCTGCCGGGTCAGGAAGATGTACTCGAGGGACGCGCGGCCTTCCGCGATGCCCTGGACGGCATCGGGCAGGCGCTGCCGCCGGGCTTCGACATTGCGGAAATCCGCTACTGCGAAGGTGACGGTGAGGTGGTCAACATTCTCCGCTGGAAGAGCGACAAGCTGCCGGGCGGCAGTCAATGCGCCGTCTTGTTCCGCTTCGAGGGGGACAAGGTCGTGGAAGAGCGTTGGTTCGTCGACACCGAGCAGTGGAAGGCGGCGTTCTAGGACGCCGCGTCTGCTTCCGCCTCAGGCTCCCTCACGATCAACAAGGGGTGCTTTCCGGCGCGCTGAAGGCGCAGGCGGTAGGCCTTGCCGACGATGCGGACGGTCTCTTCGCGGGCTTTTCCGGGTTTGTCGATGTCCCTGTAGAGCAGGTCGAGCGCGCTCTCCGGCAGGAACTCGGCGGCGTGCGCCACCTCCGCTCCCGGACGCGCGAAGGCGATGATTTCCTCGGCCCGGTCATTGGCGAGAATGAGACGCATATCCCTGTCGAACAAGAAGGCAGCCCCCTGGATCGAGTCGAGAATACCTTGGAGCGTGGCGGCGGAAAGTGAGCGGTCCTTCGGAAGCCTGCGCTTCGGGCGGTCCTTCTTTGGGCCAGCGGGTGCGCCGCCGTTGGCGGCGGCGGCGCTGTTCGCCGAGACCTTTTCGGCGCTTCGCACAGCGAGTTGAGCTTCTAGAAGATAGCCACCAAGGAAGACGATCAGGAAGGCGGAACTGCACCATTGCAGAAGGGAGGCATGGTCGAGGCTGAAGCCCGCTTGGGCCCAGACAAGGAAAAGCAGCAACAGCGCGCCGACGATGGCGAGCTTCATGGCGCGCGGATCGCGGCCCATCCAGGCGAGGCAGAGAGGCAGCAGGAAAAGGCTGCCTTGCGGCATGCCTTCGCTTGTCTCGATACCCAGAAGAAACATGCCGATGCAAGCGGCCGCCATGAAGATGGCGTTCAGGTTGAACTCTCTGGCGATTCTAATCATCTGGTCTGCCCGCTTCCGTCTCACCTCTTGCCCCAGGCGCTCTTGCTCTCGCCCCGATTTCTGCTTCTATCGGGTTTGGTGGCGGCGCCTTTCCCTGGAGTGTGGCCGCAGAAGTATAAATTCGAGGTAAATATCGCCCGCTTTTTTGGGCCCAAAGACAAAGGGCCGATAGCCGGGACCGTCTAGAAGGAAGCTCCATGGCCGAAGACAAGCAACGCGTGACGGTTTCGCCGGCGGTGCAGGAAGAGCCTGGGGCGTCCGAAGGGCGGCGCCTGGAGCACTACATCGGCATTGAGATCCGCCGCCACCGTAAGCGCCACGGGCTGACGGTGGCCGAGATGGCTCAGCAGGCCGGGGTCTCCCAGGGCATGCTCTCCAAGATCGAAAATGGGCAGGTGGCCCCTTCGCTTTCGACCCTCGCCGCGCTGGCCGAGGCCATGAACGTGCCGATTTCCGCTTTCTTCGCGCCCTTCGAGCAGAGCCGGGACGTGACCTACGTACCGAAGGACCAGGGGCTCGACATCGACCGGCGCGGCACGCGCGCCGGGCACCTCTACAAACTTCTGGGCCACGGCGTCCGGGGCGAAGTGGGGGTCGAGCCCTACCTCATCACGCTGACGGAGGAGTCCGAGCCTTACGATCAGTTCCGGCACGAGGGCGTGGAGTTCATCTACATGCTCTCCGGCGAGGTGATCTACCGGCACGGCGACAGGTCCTTTCACCTGAAACCCGGCGATTCTCTGTTCTTCGACGCCATTGTGATGCATGGGCCCATGGAGCTGGTTTCGCTGCCCGCGATCTACCTGTCCGTCATCTCCTACCCGCGCGGCGAGAACGCCTGAACATATTCCTTGAAATAAACATCGTTTCTTATATGTAATCTCTCCTCAACCGAGTTCTCAGCCGTGGGGAGAGTGCCAAGTGTGCGGCATCGCCGGTCTCTATCTCAAGAATCCCGAGCGTTATGGAGAGCTGGGGCGTCTCTTCTGCCCCATGCTGGAGGAAATGTCGGACCGGGGGCCGGATTCCGCCGGTTTCGCCGTCTACCGGGGCGCTGAAGAGGCCGCGGCCAAGATCACGCTATACGATCCCGATCCGGCTTTCGACTGGCAGGCGCTGGCCGAGGCCATGAGCGCCGATATGGGCGTGCCCGTCTCCGTCGAGCGGCTGTCCACGCACGCCGTGCTGCACGCCAAGGCCGATCCGGCGGAGATGCGCGCCTGGCTGGAGCGGCGCGATCCACCCTTGCGCATCATGTCGGCGGGCCGTTCGCTGGAAATCTTCAAGGAAATCGGGCTGCCGCGCGACGTGCTGGAACGTTTCGGCGCGGCCCAGATGAGCGGCAGCCACGCCATCGGCCACACGCGCATGGCGACGGAAAGCGCGGTGACGACCCAGGGCGCGCACCCCTTCAACACGGGCGACGACCTCTGCCTCGTTCACAACGGCTCGCTCTCCAACCATCACAAGGTTGGCGACTGGCTGACCCGTCAGGCCGGGATCGTCTTCCAGACGGAGAACGATTCGGAAGTGGCGGCCGGCTATCTCACCTGGCGGCTGCGGGAAGGCGCGTCGATCGCCGAGGCGCTGGAGGCCGCGCTCAGCGACCTGGACGGCTTCTACACCTTCGCGGTCGGAACCAAGGACGGCTTCGCCGTGCTGCGCGACCCCATCGCCTGCAAGCCCGCGGTCCTGGCCGAAACCGACGATTGGGTGGCCATGGCCTCCGAATACCGCTCTCTCGCCGGTCTGCCGGGCGTGGAGAAGGCCAAGGTCTGGGAACCCAAGCCGGCCACGGTCTACAGCTGGGGGGCCGCGTGAGGGTCATGGAGAAGCTTGACCTTGCCGAATTGGGCTTGCGCGCCGTGAACCGCCGCCTTCAGGGCCGCGAGGGCGCGGAGGAAACCGCCTTCGAGGTCACGGGCCTCAAGGGTGAGCACGCCGTCGCCGCCGGCCTGATGTCGCCGATCTCCGTCACGCTGAAGGGGCATGTCGGCTACTACTGCGCCGGCATGAACAAGCAGGCCGAGATCGTCATCGAGGGCAACGCCGGCGTCGGTCTTGCGGAGAACATGATGTCCGGAACGGTCCGGGTGAAGGGCGACGCCAGCCAATCCGCGGGCGCCACCGCCCACGGCGGCCTCTTGGTGATCGACGGCAACGCCTCGGCGCGCTGCGGCATCTCCATGAAGGGCGTGGACATCGTGGTGAAGGGCTCGGTCGGCCATAACTCGGCCTTCATGGCGCAAGCCGGGCGGCTGGTGATCTGCGGCGACGCCGACGACGGCCTCGGCGATTCCATCTACGAGGCGCGCATCTATCTGAAGGGTGAGGCGCGCGGCCTGGGCGCGGACTGCGTGGAAAAGGAAATGCGGGCTGAGCACCTGGAGGAACTGGCCGGGCTGCTGGCGGCGGCGGGCAGCGACGCCGACCCGAAGGACTTCCGCCGCTACGGCTCCGCCCGCCAGCTCTACAACTTCAAGGTCGACAACGTCGACGCCTATTGAGCGAGGACCCCTCGATGAGCCACGACCATCCGACCTTGCGCGAATCCAGCCTCTTCGACCGCGCCACAATCCACGAGATCCAGCGCGCCGCCTCTGAGGGCATCTACAAGATTCGCGGCTTCGGGGCCAAGCGCGCACTGCCGCACTTCGACGACCTGATCTTCCTGGGCGCTTCGGTCTCGCGCTATCCGCTGGAGGGTTACCGCGAGCGCTGCGGCACCGACGTGCTGCTGGGCACGCGCCATGCCTCCAAGCCGCTCAAGCTGGACATCCCGGTGACCATCGCGGGCATGAGTTTCGGTTCGCTCTCGGCCAACGCCAAGGAGGCGCTGGGGCGCGGCGCCAGCGAAGTGGGCAGCTCCACCACCACCGGCGACGGCGGCATGACCGACGAGGAGCGCGGGCATTCCAAGACGCTGGTCTACCAATACCTGCCCTCTCGCTACGGCATGAACCCGGACGACCTGCGCCGCGCCGACGCCATCGAGGTGGTGATCGGTCAGGGCGCCAAGCCCGGCGGCGGCGGCATGCTGCTGGGCCAGAAGATATCGGACCGCGTGGCCGAAATGCGCACCTTGCCCAAGAACATCGACCAGCGCAGCGCCTGCCGCCATCCCGACTGGACCGGGCCCGACGACCTGGAGATCAAGATCCGCGAGCTGCGCGAGATCACCGATTGGGAGAAGCCGATCTACGTGAAGGTCGGCGCGACCCGCACCTACTACGACACCATGCTGGCCGTGAAGGCCGGGGCGGACGTGATCGTGGTGGACGGCATGCAGGGCGGCACCGGCGCCACGCAGGAGTGCTTCATCGAGCATGTCGGCATCCCGACCCTGGCCGCCGTGCGTCTGGCGACCGAGGCGCTCCAGGAACTGGGACTGCACAGGAAGGGCGTGCAGCTCATCGTCTCCGGCGGGATTCGATCCGGCGCGGACGTGGCCAAGGCCATTGCGCTCGGCGCCGACGCGGTTTCGATCGGCACGGCGGCGCTGATCGCGCTGGGCGACAACCGGCCCGATCTTGCCGAGGAATACGCCAAGCTGGGGACCGCACCGGGCTTCTACGAGGACTGGCAGGCGGGCAACGATCCCGCCGGGATCACCACCCAGAACCCGGAGCTGGCCCGGCGTCTGGACCCCGTGAAGGCGGGGCACCGCCTGGCCAACTACCTTCGGGTCCTGACGCTCGAGGCGCAGACCCTGGCGCGGGCTTGTGGTAAGAGTCACCTCCATAACCTGGAGCCCGAGGACCTGCAGGCGCTGACCCTGGAGGCGGCGGCCATGGCCAAGGTGCCCTTGGCCGGAACCGACTGGATTCCAGGATTGCGTTAGGTGAGCGAACGCCATGCGAAGGGCGGAAAACCGGGAAAAGAACCAGACCGCGAGACAACATCGACGAACAGGGGAGCCTCATGGCGAGCAAACTGAACGATTTGGCCAAGGCCAAGAAGATCCGCTACTTCCTGATAAACTTCACCGACCTCAAGGGCGTGCAGCGCTCCAAGCTGGTGCCGGCCGCGGCGATCGCGGATATGGAGAAGGACGGCGCCGGTTTCGCCGGTTTCGCAACCCACCTGGACATGACCCCGGCGCACCCGGACATGTTCGCCCTGCCCGACCCGTCAAGCGCCATCGTGCTGCCCTGGAACCCGGACGTCGCCTGGGTCGCCAGCGACCTCTACATGGACGGCAAGCCGGTCGAGCAGGCGCCGCGCTGGGTGCTGAAGCGCCAGATCGAGGCCGCCGCCAAGAAGGGCTACGTGGTCAAGACGGGCGTCGAGCCCGAGTTCCACCTGATCGATCCCGAGGGCGAGGGTCTTTCCGACCCCAAGGACAGCGACCCCAAGCCCTGCTACGACCAGGCCATCCTGATGCGCCGCTACGATGTCATCTCTGAAATCTGCGACGGCATGCAGGCGCTGGGCTGGGGCCCCTACCAGAACGACCACGAGGACGCCAACGGCCAGTTCGAGATGAACTGGCACTATTCGGAGGCGCTGACTACGGCCGACCGGCATGTCTTCTTCAAGTACATGGTCCGCTCCATCGCCGAGAAGCACGGCTTCCGCGCGACCTTCATGCCCAAGCCCTTTGCGCACCTGACGGGTAACGGCTGCCACGTGCACCTCTCGCTCTGGGACAAGACGGGCAAGAAGAACCTCTTCGATGACGCCAAGGACGAGCTGGGCCTCTCCAAGCCCGCCTACGCCTTCCTGGGGGGCGTTCTGCACCACGCCGAGGCGCTCTGCGCGCTGACCAACCCGACGGTCAACAGCTACAAGCGCCTGAACGCGGCCGTCACGGCCTCGGGCGCCACCTGGTCGCCCAACACCATCACCTGGTCGGGCAACAACCGCACGCATCTGGTTCGCGTGCCCGAAGGCGGCCGGTTCGAGTTCCGCCTGGCCGACGGCGCCACCAACTCCTATCTGGCGCAGGCCGGGTTCATCGCCGCGGGGCTGGAGGGCATGGCCGAGAAGCGCTCCCCGGGCAAGCGCCTCGACATCGACATGTACGCCGAGGGTCACAAGGTGAAGGCCAAGAAGCTGCCGCTCTACCTGATCGACGCGCTGCGCGCCTTCGAGAAGAGCAAGTTCCTGAAGGAGGCCCTGGGCGCCGAGTTCCACGCCGCCTACCTGAAGATTCGCGGCCAGGAATGGAACGACTACTCGCGCCACCTGACCCAGTGGGAGCGCCAGCACACCCTGGATTGCTGAGGGTTTTAAGCGACAAAACAATACAATACGGCGCTTCGTCCTTCGTCCGCCGAGGTCCATGGCGCCACCTCCATCGCCGCCATCACCAGCGACGTCGAAGGCGGCGGATTCGGCAACTGAAAGGCGGGTGGAGCCATCCAGGGGCTGAAGCGGGCGCAACGATCTGCTAGAACGCCCGTTGAGATGGCTAGAAAGCAGCTCCTGATCGTCGGCCATGTGCCGTCGCCGAACACGCAGCGTTTGCGCGATGCCGCCCTTGAAGGCGCGCGCGAAGGCGGCGGCGACGGGGTGGAGGTGCGCGCGCTCACGCCCTTCGAGGCTGGGCCGGAGGAGGTCAAGGCGGCCTCGGCGATCCTGCTCGGCACGACCGAGAACCTCGGCTACATGTCCGGCGCGCTGAAGGACTTCTTCGACCGGATCTACTATCCCTGCCTGGAGGAGACCCAAGGGTTGCCTTTTGCCCTCTATATCCGGGCGGGCCATGACGGCACCGGCACCACGCGGGCCGTCGAGGGCATCACCACAGGCCTGCGTTGGCGCGCGGTGGAGGAACCCCTGATCTGCCGTGGAGAATGGGCCGACGCCTTTCTCGGTCAGGTGCGCGAGCGCGGCATGCTGCTGGCCGCCGGTCTGGACGCCGGGGTTTTTTGACCCTTGTAATCCAAGCATGACAGATCACCTATGCTGCACTGCCGAATCGCCTTGGCTCGCCCCGATATAGGGCCTAGGATGACGGTCAGACACAACTTGTGGAGAATACTCCCGTGACTCCCTTCGCTATCGCCGGCATGCAGCTGCACGTGGCCGCTGCGCATGAAAACGTCAGCCACATGAAGCACCAGCTCGACCTCCTGATGGGGCGCTTTCCCTGGGTGCAGATGGTGGTCTTCAGCGAGCTGGCTGCTTTCGGTCCGGTTCAGGAGAACGCCGGCTCTTTCGAACGCACCGAGGAGGTGATGGCGGGCTGGGCGCGCCATCACGGCATCTGGCTGGTTTCCGGCTCGATGTTTGAGGGGCGTGACGAGGGCGTCTACAACACCGCCAGCGTGTTCAATCCCAATGGCGAACTGGTGGGGCGCCACCGCAAGCTCTTCCCCTTTGCCCCCTACGAGCACGATGTGAAGTCGGGGGCCGACTTCCTGGTCTTCGATGTGCCTGAGATCGGGCGTTTCGGGGTGACCATCTGTTACGACATCTGGTTCCCGGAGACCACGCGCACGCTGGTATCTCAGGGCGTGGAGGTGCTGTTGCACCCGGTCCTGACCGGCACGCTGGACCGCGACGTGGAAGTCTCCATCGCCCGCGCGACCTCGGCGATGTTCCAGTGCTACGTCTTCGACATCAACGGCGTGGGCGCCGGTGGCGTCGGGCGTTCCGCCGTTTTCGACCCCTCCGGCCAGATGCTCTATCAGGCGGCCGGGCAGGAAGAGTACATACCGCTCGAGATCGATCTGGATCAGGTGCGCCGTCAGCGCGAATTCGGCCTCAAGGGCCTGGGCCAGCCGATGAAATCCTTCCGGGACCGGGTTGTGGATTTCGACGTCTACAGGAGGGATTCGACGGGCTATGGCTATCTTGATACGCTTGGCCCCTTAGAAGTTCCAAAGCGCGGTTCACGCGCTGGATTGAACAGGCAGGGAGAGAATCACGGTGCGCAAGACCAAGCGTCTTCTTCGGAAGCGCCCGCAGGGTCCGCGTTTGCGGTTGTTGGCGGAGCAAAGGGGTACTACGAGCCGTAATCACGAAAGAGGCCGATTGAGGGGCTTCCCGGCAAGGGGAGGCCTCACATGAGCGGTGATAGCGAGACGCCCGTCGAGGGGCCGAAAGGACCCGCCCTCAGTGACTACTACAATGCCTCCCAACTGCGCGCGGATTCCTGGAGCCGCCTGAAGTCGGACGCCGCACGCCTTGCCGAAAGACCAGACCGCCCCGACGCCGCGAAGCTGCAACGCTCCGTCGCCGAGGCGCTGGCCTTGCTGGAGCCCATCGAAGGCTTTTGGGCCTTTCCCGGGCGGCACAACTTCCAACGCCTGCGCAAACACTTCGAAGACGGCGACTACGTGACGCTGTCGCGCTCCTCGGCGCGGATCGTGCGCGGCCTGATGAGCAACGCCTACCGCCACAAAGTGATCCCGCTCGGGCTGAACGCCGACAACGAGGACCGGGAAGAGGCGGAGGACGCAATTGAGCACGCCGAGGAGGTGGCCCACCAGCGCCCCTATTTCGAAGTGCTTGTCGTCGATGACATCTCCCCCAGCCAGGAGACCGCGCTGCGCAGCAGCCTGCGCCGCATGCGCCGCGAGGAGGATAAGTTCATCTACGAAGCGGTGATCGTGCCGTCTTTCGAGGACGCCATCATCGCCGTGCTGCACAATCACAACATCCAGGCGGTGGTGGCCCGCTATGGTTTCCGCTTCCGCTCCAACCAGCAGATGGCGCTGCTCCACCGCTACCTGACCCGCGTCGAAGATCTGGACCTGGACGATCTGCGTCAGGAGGACTACGGCGTCGCTCTCGCGTCCTGCATCGGCAAGGTCCGTCCGGAGCTGGACTACTATCTGGTGACCGACCAGTCGGTCGAGGACGTGGCGGGCCGCGTGCCGGAGAACTGCCGCCGGGTCTTCTACAATCAGGAAGACTATTTCGAGCTGCACCTGAACATCCTGCGCGGCGTCAACAAGCGCTATCAGTCGCCCTTCTTCTCGGCGCTTCGCGAATACAGCCGCCAGCCGACCGGCGTGTTCCACGCCATGCCGATCTCACGCGGAAAGTCGATCACCAAGTCGCACTGGATCCGCGACATGGGCGACTTCTACGGCCTCAACATCTTCCTGGCCGAGACCTCCGCCACCTCGGGCGGCCTGGACTCCCTGCTGGACCCGCACGGGCCGATCAAGGCGGCCCAGGAGCTAGCGGCGCGGGCCTTCGGCTCCAAGCACACCTACTTCGTCACCAACGGCACCTCGACAGCCAACAAGATCGTGGTGCAGTCGCTGATTCAGCCGGGCGACATCGTGCTGGTCGACCGCGACTGCCACAAGTCGCACCACTACGGCATGGTGCTGTCGGGCGCGCAGGTGGTCTATCTGGACTCCTATCCGCTGGATAAGTTCTCCATGTACGGCGCGGTTCCCCTGCGCGAGATCAAGCATCAGCTCTTGAAGCTGAAAAAGGCTGGCAAGCTGGATCGCGTGAAGATGCTGCTGCTCACCAACTGCACCTTCGACGGCATCGTCTACAACGTCGAGCGGGTGATGCAGGAGTGCCTGGCGATCAAGCCGGACCTCGTTTTCCTGTGGGACGAGGCCTGGTTCGCCTTCGCGCGCTTCGGGCCGACCTACCGCCAGCGCACCGCCATGTACACCGCAGCGCAGCTGCGTGAGCGCTTCGCCAGCGAGCGTTACCGGGCCGCTTATGCCGAGTGGAAGGCCGAGTTCGACAAGCTGGACCCGGACGACGAGGCGACCTGGCTCGACCGGCGGCTCATGCCCGACCCGGATCAGGCGGTCTTGCGGGCCTACGCCTGCCAATCGACCCACAAGACCCTGACCTCGCTGCGTCAGGGCTCCATGATCCATGTCTACGACCAGCTCTTCAGGGCCAAGGTGGAAGACGCCTTCCACGAGGCCTACATGACCCACACCTCGACTTCGCCGAACTACCAGATCCTGGCGTCCCTGGACGTGGGGCGGCGGCAGGTCGAGCTGGAGGGCTTCGAACTGGTGCAAAAGCAGGTCGAGATGGCCATGGTCCTGCGCCAGCAGGTCGCCAGCCATCCGCTGCTGCGCAAGTATTTCCGCTTTCTGACCGTCAAGGACATGATCCCGGAGGAGTACCGCGAGTCCGGCATCCAGAAGTACTACGATCCGGAGGACGGCTGGACGCGGGTCTGGGAAGCCTGGTCCGGGGATGAGTTCGTGCTGGACGCGACCCGTCTGACGCTGTTCGTCGGCGACGTGGGCGTGGATGGCGACACCTTCAAGAACCGCTACTTAATGGAAAAGTACGGCATCCAGATCAACAAGACCTCGCGCAACACGGTCCTGTTCATGACCAACATCGGAACCACGCGTTCCTCGGTCGCCTATCTGATCGAGGTGCTGGTCTCCATCGCCCATGATATCGAAGAGCAGCTGGGGGATGCCAATACCGCCGAGCGGCGGGTGCAGGAGCGCAAGGTCCACTCCCTGACCGAGGACCTGCCGCCGCTGCCGGACTTCAGCCGTTTCCATGACGCCTTCAGGTCAGGTCGGGACGCCGGGACCGCCGAGGGCGACATACGCACGGCCTACTTCATGGCCTACGACGACACCAAGTGCGATTACCTGCCGATCGAGGACGATGCCATCGACAAGCTGATCGAGGCGGGGGAGGACGTGGTCTCGGCCATGTTCGTGATCCCCTATCCGCCGGGCTTTCCCATTCTGGTGCCCGGGCAGGTGGTGAGCCAGGAGATCCTGAGCTTCATGCGCAAGCTCGACGTCAAGGAAATCCATGGCTACAGGCCCGAATTGGGCTTGCGCGTCTTCACCAAGGAGTCCCTGGGCGCCTTGGAAGAGGACGCTCAGGCCGCCGAGTGACCCAACAACCCGTAGAACGGTTCAGATAAGCGAACAAGGAGGCAAAAGTGGCGCAGAAGAAGGTGAGCAAGAAAACGGCGAAAAAGGCCCCGGCGAAAAAAGCCCCGGCCAAGACGGCCAAGAAGACGTCGGCCCGCGGCAAGGGCAAGAAGCTGAACGGCATCTCGGATATCCGCCGTTACTTCCACCGCAACGAACAGCCGATCTTTTTCATCAGCGCCACCAACTTCAACCTTCTGGGCATGGACGAGTGGTGCCGAGGCTTCAAGTTCATCAACTATCTGGACTGCTACGACGGGCGCCACCCCAACACCTTCGTGCCGACCGAGATTCCGCACCCCGAGTTCGAGTCGATCGAGGACATCAACAACTACCTGCTTCAGCACAAGGAAGTGCTGGACTACATCAAGTCCCACGGCGGCAAGCCCAAGGCCTGTTTCCTGATGTTCGACGAGAAGACCGAAGCGCTGGCCAAGAAGGCCGGCATGGACGTCTGGTTCCCCAAGGCCAAGCTGCGCGAGAGGATCGACCACAAGATCGAAACCGTGCGCATCGGCGACCGCGCGGGCGTGCCGTCTGTCCCCAACGTCCTGACCAAGGTCTCCTCCTACGAGGATATGCGCGCCAAGACCAAGGCGCTGGGCCAGGACCTGGTGATCCAGACCGCCTTTGGCGATTCCGGCCACACCACCTTCTTCATCTCGAACGAGAAGGACTGGAAGCAGCACGCCGACGAGATCATCGAGGGCGGCGAGGTCAAGATCATGAAGCGGATCAACTGCCGCGGTTCGGCGATCGAGGCCTGCACCACCAAGCAGGGCACCATCGTCGGCCCGCTGATGACCGAGCTGGTCGGCTTCAAGGAGCTGACCCCCTACAAGGGCGGCTGGTGCGGCAACGAGATCTTCGACGACTCCTTCACCCCGGAGATCCGCGAGAAGGCTCGCGACCTGACCTTCAAGTTCGGTGAGGAGCTGCGCAAGACCGGCTACCGCGGCTACTTCGAGCTCGACTTCCTGATCGACACCCAGTCCGGCGACATCTGGCTGGGCGAGTGCAATCCGCGCGTCACCGGCGCCAGTTCCATGACCAACCACGCCGCCTTCGCCCACGCGGACGCGCCGCTCTTCCTGTTCCACCTGCTGGAATTCTCGGGCGTCGACTTCGACCTGGACGTCTCGGAGATCAACAACCGCTGGGCCGATAGCGAGAACATCGACAGCTGGAGCCAGGCGGTGATCAAGCACACCGACGACTCGGTGGACATCCTGGTCGATGCGCCGGAATCGGGCATCTATCACATGAACGAGGACGGCTCCCTGGAGTACTCCCGCTTCGACTATCACCGCCGGGCGGTGGCGAGCGAGAACGAGGCCTTCTTCCTGCGCATCTCAGACAAGGGCGACTACCGCTACGAGGGCGCGGACCTGGGCATTCTGATCACGCGCGGGCGGCTCATGACCAAGAACTTCCAGCTGAACGCGCGCGCCAAGAAGTGGATCGACGGCTTCCGCAGCAAGTTCATCGGCCGGTCGCTCTCGCCGCACGTGGGATCAAGCTCCTTCAAGATTCTCTAACACCCGAAGGGGTCTCATGCGCTTCGACTTCCAGACCATCGACGAGGCCACTCCGGGCCCGAAGTGGCAGGCGCTCTTCGAGCGTTCCTGGCCGGCCTACAAGAGCTGGTTCCTGTCCCAGGGGCTGGAGGACCGCGCGACCTATCTGGAATGCCGCGAGGCGATCCAGCAGTACCTGCCGCGTTTCCTGCGCACTTACGACGAGCTTGTGGAGTTGGGCGGCGGCAGCGATCTCGCCGCCCGCTTCCTCTCCCTCTGGAAGCCGCCGGCCTATATCGCCGGATGCTCCCAGGTCGTCTGGCCGGGCGAGGAGCCGGTGCTGATCCGCAACTACGACTACGCGCCCGGCGCGACCGACGGGGTGATCCTGCGGTCGGCCTGGAACGGCATGAAGGTGGTCGCGATGATCGACTCCATGTCGGGCGCCCTGGACGGCATCAACGAGGCGGGGCTGGCCGTCAGCCTCACCTTCGGCGGCCGCCGGGTGGTGGGCGAGGGCTTCGGCATGCCGATCATCGTGCGCTACCTGCTGGAGTTCTGCGAGACTGCGCGCGAAGCAGGCGAAGTCCTGCGCCGCACGCCGTCCTTCATGGCGCACAACGTGACGCTGGTCGACCGCAAGGGCAACTTCCTGACCGCCTTCATGTCGCCCGACCGCCGCGCGGTGATCCGCCAGGTGCCCATCGCCACCAACCACCAGGGCAACATCGAGTGGCACAACCACGCCCGCGCCACCGCGACGCTGGAGCGGGAGAACTTCCTCTCCTTCCGACTCTCCGATTCAGAGATGACGGCTGAACGTCTGGCCGCCGCCTTCCTTCAGCCGCCGCTCTACACACGGGCCTACGAACACGGCTTCGGGACAATCTATACGGCGGCGTATTTTCCAAGACGCGAGACGGCGGAATACATCTGGCCGGACGGCAAGCTGGTCTGCGGCATCAACAAGTTCCGCGAGCAGCAGCACCCGGTGATCTTCCAACCCCTCTCCTCCGCCAGCTGAGACTAGGGGCGCAAGGGGGCCGCCGAGGCATTCGGCTGACGCGCAGCAGCTTTGACGAGCAAGACTCTGGACCTCGTGGCCCGCGGGCGGAACAATGGCCGCCATGCCACGGTTCGCCGCCAACCTCTCGATGCTTTTCACCGAGGCGCCCTTTCTGGAGCGCTTCGCGCGCGCCCGCGCCAGCGGGTTCGACGCGGTGGAGTTCCTGTTCCCCTATGATCATCCGGCCACCGAGGTCGCAGCGGCGCTGGGCGAGGCGGGGCTGACCCAGGCTCTCTTCAACTTCCCGCCCGGCGACTGGGCCGCGGGCGAGCGCGGCCTCGCCGCCCTGCCGGCGCGCCGAGAGGCGTTCGAGCGCTCCATCGAGACCGCGCTCAGCTACGCCGAGGCGTTGAACTGCAAGACCCTGCACCTCATGTCCGGGCTGGCGCCGGAGGGGGAGGAGCGCCAGAAGTACTTCGATTGCTACGTCGAGAACCTGGCGAAGGCGGCTGCCGCCGCCGCGCCGCTCGGCATCACGCTGGTGGTGGAGCCGCTCAACAGCCGGGACGTTCCGGGCTATCTGATCCCGACGACCGGGGAGGCGCTGAAGGCCATGGCGGCCGCGGGCGCGGAGAACCTCGGGCTTCAGTTCGACTTCTATCACGTGCAGATCATGGAGGGTGATTTGATCCGCCGCTTCGAGGCGCTGGCGGACCGGGTCGCCCACGTCCAGATCGCGGGCGTGCCCGAGCGCCACGAGCCGGACGAGGGCGAGGTCGCCTACCGGGCCGTCTTCGAGGCCCTGGACCGGGCGGGATACGGCGGCTGGGTCGGCTGCGAGTACCGGCCGCGCGCGGGCACCGAGGCCGGGCTCGTCTGGCGCGAGACGCTGACTTGAGAGTTCTGACCGCAGCCCCCCGCGAGGAGCGCAAGCTGCTCGGCATCCTGCTGATCCTGGCGGGCGTGGTCTGCCTCACCCTGGTCGACAGCGCCGCCAAGTGGCTGGTGCAGTCCATGCCGCCCATGGAGGTGGTCTTCGTGCGCTACCTGGGGCACCTGGCGATCGTTTTGCTGATCACCCTGCCGGTCCACGGTTTGTCGCTGTTCCGCACCAACGCGCCCAGGCAGGAGATCTGGCGGGGCCTGACGCTCCTGGGCGCAACGCTCTTCAATTTCACAGCCGTCAAGTATCTGCCGCTCGCCACCACGGCCACCATCGCCTTTACCGCGCCGCTCTGGATCGCCGCCCTTTCCGGTCCCTTGCTCGGCGAGAAGGTCGGCCTGCGCCGCTGGGCCGCCGTCGGGGTCGGCTTCCTGGGGGTGCTGGTTGTGGTGCAGCCGGGCCTGGCCGGCTTTCACTGGGCGACGCTGCTGGCCCTCGGCACCGCGCTCTGCGCCGCCCTCTACATGATCTCCACGCGCCAGCTCGCCGGGGTCGACGCCACCGCCACGCAGCAGCTCTACGCCGCCGGGATCGCCGCTCTGGTGATCGCGCCGCTGGCCCTGCTGGACTGGCACTGGCCGGCGACATCGCTCGACTGGTTCGCCTTCGTGATGATCGGTTTCTGGGGCTGGCTGGGGCATCAGGTGATCACCATCGCGCACCGCTACGCGGATGCCTCGCTGCTGGCGCCCTATTTCTATCTAGAGCTGATCCCCATGACGCTGGCGGGCTATCTGATCTTCCACGACCGCCCGGACATCTGGGTCTTCGTCGGCGCCGGGATCGTGGTGGCGAGCGGCCTCTACGTCTGGTACCGCGAGCGCCAGCTCGCCGCGCGGGGCATCCTCTAGGCGCTGGCGACCACGCTCTGGCGCTGCTCTCCCAGACCCTCGACGCCGAGGCGCATTTCGTCGCCCGCCTTCAGGAAACGCTGCGGCTTCATGCCCATGCCGACGCCCTCGGGCGTGCCGGTGGCGATCAGGTCGCCGGGTTGCAGGGTCATGTAGCGGCTCATGTAGGAGATGATCTCCGCGACCGAGAAGATCATGTCGGAGGTGTTGCCGTCCTGCACCCGCTCCCCGTTCAACTCCAGCCAGATCTTGAGGTTCTGAGGGTCGGGCACCTCGTCCGCCGTGACCAGCAAGGGGCCGGCCGGACCGAAGGTGGGCGCGGACTTGCCCTTGATCCACTGGCCGGTGGACTCAAGTTGGAAGGCACGCTCCGAGACGTCGTTGATGACGCAATAGCCCGCGACGCAGTCGAGCGCCTCGGCCTCGGAGACATAGGAGGCTTCACGCCCGATCACCACGCCCAGTTCCGCCTCCCAGTCCGACTTGACCGAGCCGCGCGGCAGCAGGATGGAATCGTCCGGGCCGGAGAGCGCCGAGGTCGCCTTGGAGAAGAGCACCGGCTCCTTGGGCGCTTCGATGCCCGCCTCGGCGGCGTGCTTGGCGTAGTTGAGGCCCACGCAGAAGAAGTTGGTGACCTGGGCCAGACAGGCGCCGCGCCGCTGCTCACCCTGGACCAGCGGCAGACGGTCCGCATCGAGCGCGCGCAGGGAGTCGAGAACCTCATCGACCATGTCCGCCGGCTCCAGGTCGCCCAGCAGGTGCGTCAGATCACGGATCTGTCCCTGGCTGTCCAAAAGGCCGGGCCGCTCGTCGCCCTGTGGTCCCCAGCGCAGCAGCTTCATGGTGTCCTCCTCCAGCGTCACGCGAAATGCCGCGACTATCTTCCGCCCCGCCGGGCCGGGGTCAAGAGGGCAGGGAGGAATAGCCCAAGGATAAGCCGGAGTGATCAGCCTTGGGATAGCGGCACGAAGCAGTCCTGGCCCAGCGACCTGAAGCGCGAGCAGAGGGCCCGGGCGCCCGCCAGGCTGCCGAGGCCTTCGAACTGCACACGGTGGAACAGCCCCCGCCCCTCCAGGGCGATGGTCTCGCTGGTGAAGCGCAAGCCATTGAGCAGGCCGGGAAAGCGCCGCTTCAGGGACTCCGCCTCCCGCCGGGCCACCGCCGGGTCGCCGACCGAGGCGAGCTGAACCTTGTAGGCGCCGGAACTGGCGGGTTCAGCCGCCGCCTCTGCGGGTTGCGGCGCGCTTGCCGGGGCTTCTTCCTCCATCACAACCGGGGCTTCGGGCACAACCGGGGCTTCGGGCAAGTAGGCGGGCGCCTGCGGTTCGGGCAGGGCCGCGACGGCGATCCGCTCCTCGCCTTCGGCTGGGCCGTCCGCGGGCAGCGCCGACCCCTCAGCGGACCCGCTGCCGGAAGGGGGCGCAGGCGCGGCTCGGATCGGGGCGGGCGCGCTCGCCGGTTCCGTCTCATCCTGCGGGAGGCCGTCCGCCCCGCTGATCACGAGGGGCGGCGGCGGGGTGGCGTCGGCTTCGACCGGCGGACTGGCCCAGGCCGGATGCGGCTCGGCTGTGGCGCGCGCCATCTCAGCGGTGGTGGCGATCATGCGCCGCAGGTCTTCGGGATCGCCGCCCAACTGGATCGCGCGCCGGAAGGCCGCCTTGGCCTCCATCAGAAGGCCGTTGGCGGCGTAGGCTTCGCCCAGGCGGCGGAACACCAGGGCGTCGGCGTCGGCCATGTGCGCCCGGCGCTCGCAGAGGATCAAGGCCAGGCGGGGAGAGCCCTCCTCCAGCTCCTGGGCGCAAAGCCGGTCCAGCGACTGCGCTTCGTAGCTGGCCGCGAAGCGGTCTGTTGCAGTACTCCAGCACGATGAAATCCCCCAGAAAGCCCGTTAAGCGGTTATTAATTAAAAGAATAGATATAAGAAAACGCGAAAATTGCCAAGATATTCGGCGTCTAGGGCGAGATTCTACGCGCCTGCGGAAAGGGCTATCCCCTCGGAATAGCGAGACATTTGCTTGCTTTGGGCGTTCCGTGCTTATATTCGCAGCACGACGCGAGGGGTGATCCCTTCGTGGTCACAAAAGAACGAAACTGAAGTTTCATTTGGGAGGTACAGAATGAAGCGCTTTCTTATGGCGGCCGCTGCGGTCGTCATGTCCACTGGTGTCGCCGCCGCTGCTTGCGACGACGGCGAGATCGTCATCAAGTTCAGCCACGTCACGAACACCGACAAGCACCCCAAGGGCATCGCCGCTTCCTTGCTCGCCGATCGCGTGAACGAGGAAA
Source organism: Limibacillus sp. (assembly GCA_037379885.1). Lineage (NCBI taxonomy): Bacteria > Pseudomonadati > Pseudomonadota > Alphaproteobacteria > Rhodospirillales > Rhodovibrionaceae > Limibacillus > Limibacillus sp. Next base: position 114,636 of record JARRJC010000002.1, on the reverse strand, counting down.
TGAACGGCAAGGCCTGCATGGAGGTCTTCCCGAACTCCATGCTCTACAACGACGACAAGGTGCTGGAGGCCATGCTGCTGGGCGACGTCCAGATGGCGGCGCCTTCCCTGTCGAAGTTCGAGAAGTACACCAAGAAATTCCGTCTCTTCGACCTGCCCTTCATGTTCCAGGACATCAACGCGGTCGACCGCTTCCAGAACTCCGAAGACGGTCAGAAGCTGAAGGAGTCCATGAAGCGCAAGGGCCTGCTGGGCCTGGCCTTCTGGCACAACGGCATGAAGCAGCTGTCGGCGAACGTGCCGCTGGTTGAGCCTTCCGACGCTGAGGGCCTCAAGTTCCGCGTGCAGGCCTCCGACGTGCTGGTCGCGCAGTTCGAGGCGCTGGGCGCCAATCCGCAGAAGATGGCTTTCTCCGAGGTCTACGGCGCCTTGCAGACCGGCGTCGTCGACGGTCAGGAGAACACCTGGTCCAACATCTACGGCCAGAAGTTCTTCGAGGTTCAGGACGGCATCACCGAGACCAACCACGGCATCATCGACTATCTCGTGGTCACCTCCACCGACTGGTGGGAGGGTCTTGACGCGGACGTCCGCGACCAGCTCGCGACCATCCTTGAGGAGGTCACCGAGGAGCGGAACAGCGAGTCCTATGCCGTCAACCAGGCCAACCGCAAGCTGATCATCGAGGCCGGCTCCACCATCCGTGAGCTGACGCCTGAGCAGCGCGCCATGTGGGTCGAGGCCATGAAGCCCGTTTGGGCCCAGTTCGAAGGCGATGTCGGCGCCGATCTGATCGAAGCCGCACAGGCCGCGAACGCCATGACCAACTAAGAAGACCGGGATCCCGGACCTTTGGGATCCAATGGAATGGGGGCG